>PJQJ01000025.1:7298-14011 GCA_002861585.1 Candidatus Saccharimonadota bacterium
GATAGCTTCTTTTATAATATTATGTACCTTATGTCTAGGCATACTCATCAATCTGAAATTGGCATAGGTACTTGGAATATAAAGAGCGGCGGCTTTAGCTCATATAACCCATCCCTTCCGGCTCCTGAAAGAGAGCATGCTATTCAGGCCGTGGTCAATCACCTGCATGATAACAACAGAGTTGATACTCTTAGTTTGACCGATGCACATCGATGGGATCAGATATATGGTGGGAATCAAGGTATTGCGGCGCATCTAGGCTACAAAGAAGCGCATTTTACTCCCCTGGAGGATGATCGTCTCTCTCGGGATTTCGGAGCCGGTATTGGCATCGTATTAGCGACGGATCAGCGTATCGAACAAGCTAAAGAGTTGGACTTAAGCACTCGACAGGGACTAGGCGTCATACTGGATATAGGGTCATATGGCCTTCAAGTTGCGAATGTCTATATGGACGATTTAAGCGAAGAAACGCGCTTAACCCAACTGAGGGCACTACAGTCAGAACTCGAGCCTGACATGCCAACTATTCTTATTGGTGATTTTAATGCCCTACGTCCAACTATGCGTGGTGCATCCATACGAATAAGAACAAAAGATATGGCAGTACGTTCGCTTGCTCATACTCTTTCAGCCCATAAACCACTCGGCATGACAGTAAGAGGAATGAACCAACGGCAGGCTGTACCTCTGATAGAGTCATTTGGGTTCAAAGATGCTGATTCAGCACAAAAGAGACCGACTGCTCCAGCTCGGCTACCTATATTTGGGGTAGACTACATCTTTCATAATGAAAAAGTGGCCGTAGATGAGGTCACGACTGTGCCTATAAAGTACGAGTCGGATCACTTACCTCTTATCGCACGGGCTCGAGTCATCAATACCTAAGTTGGACAGTTTGTATTTTTTATTATATTGTTAGCTTATGACAGGTGAAAACCCACCCAGTGAAGAGAGACCTGAATTCTGCGGTCCTTTTGGTCGTGATGAAGAGATTACAGAGCTATTTCATCGATTAGCTAATAGAGCAACTGATGAAGCTTTTACAGCACTCTTTGAGGGCGATGATACCAACAAGGTGGCATCAGCGCTACTTAATAATGGTTCATTACTACACTCACTAGGTTATAAAGCGCATGCAGAAGAGCTTATTGCTATGTTCGAAGATATGCGCCTAAAAGAGTCGCAAGAAACAGCAGGTTTATTTTCCAAATACCGTCTCCTGCGGCTCGAGCAGCTTATCTCGTTAGGTCGAGACCCATCTGATCCGCTTATACAAGGAATTGTTACCGAGCAAGAGAGCAGCGAGTTTCAAAACGGTGTAACTTCTGCGGATATATACTTTAGGCTAGCTGAACAAGGTGACGCTACTTCTTTCGCAAAATGGTTTCACGTTCAATCTGAAATATTTCAAACTGCGACAGATCAAGAAAGTGAATTTAGTCCCTTTCCTGTGTTTCCGTACATTGATCAGTTTCGCGCTCTTATAGCCGATATACTAAATCGAGCACATTACTGGATTGATGAAGAAAGGACAACACCTCCCGAAGCTGATACAGAAATGCTTAAGGGCTTAATAGACGCTATTGACATAGAATTCAACAATTCTTCACGTAAGGCTCTTTTTGCCGAGAGAATGCAGCTAATTGTAAAACATATAAGTAGACACCCGATGCCAGACGTATCAATACCCACACAAACACTGTATATCAGAATGCTTGAAGAAGGTGCCGAATCATCTCACGATCGTATTGGTGAACGCGTAACTGAATCGCGTTTACACAAACGACTTATTCTAGAGTTAGCACAACTGATTATCGATGACTCATTAGCGCCTCGTATCGATAAAATTTTTACATCATGGGTGCAATCTGGGCTTTTAGACGAACGAGATCTTCAAAAGATCAGTACCTGGAAGACCGAAGCAATACAAGCAATTGAGCGACAAAAGAATCCACGAAAGTAGCGCCGTAAGCGCAAAAATTAGATGGACTTGATTTATTTTTTCAGTGCGTCATATATAAGATATTCCTAATGGCTTATTGATGCAGTGAAAATTATTACATACTCGCCCTATTGGTCGCATTAACACCTTTGCCCCTAAGTTCAAACTTCTTAAGCGTCGTTCTCACGATTAGCACCCAAACCAAGCTTATGCACCAGCCACCTATAACATCAGATGGATAATGCACGCCTAAATAGACTCGTGACGTCCCGATCAGCACAACATAAATGGAGCCAATTATTAAGGCGAGGTACCGCCATTTCGTTCGCCATAGGAGAATAATTACTGAAAGAGCTAACGCGCTACTACCCATGGCATGACCACTTGGAAATGAATAAGCCTTTTCGAATATAATGGGTGTCCATAAATCTGGTCGCACACGTTGAAAGCTCAGTTTTAATATCATATTAATCAAGCCTGCTCCACCAACGCTAAAAAGGACCGCCAACGCTGATCTCTTATGCCCATTCAAGAATAAGGCACCGATTAAGAGAGCTCCTGCCAGTATGATGAACAGTGTACCTCCTAGCTCTGTAATAAATAAAAAAAGCGCGTCGAGCTGAGGATTACTGATTGAACGCAGAGATTGTAGAATCGCAATATCTACTGCTATCGGTTCACGCTCTAGTACTTCCTCACTTAGCTTGCTAAAAATGATGATAGGTACCCAAAACAATATGCCTAGAAGAAGGAGTCGTTTAGTACGAGGCAAAGATAACTGTTTTTTAATAAAGTGCATTCTCTATGATGTCTCTTTTAAAGTAGCAAAGACAACAGTATTCTTTTGGTACTTCCCTTCGGTTTCAGAAAATGCACCTCCACACGTGATTAATCTTAGCTCTGCTCGATTTTCGTTAGAGAGATAGACTGTTTCTGCAGGAAAATTATCCTGTTCGTATTGCTTGACAGCATCTACTGTGAATACAGCTTGTCTGCCATCTTCCCTTTGGACATAAATCTCATCACCCGGGTTTAGCTGCTCAATTTTATAAAAAACTGATGCACCATCAATTGAATCGACATGCCCGATAATAACTGAAGCACCGGCCTGACCCGGTGTTGGTGAAGATTTATACCATGCAGCAAAATTGTAAAAATCACCACTTGGTACCTCAATCTGTCCGTCCTGATCTTTACCCACATGAAGCATATCCGATGAAACGTCGGCGGCAGGAATAGATAATGAAACAGGCGGCGAAAACGGGAGAGCGACAGAGGGCGCCTTAGTGATAGGACCACTGGTATTGATTGTTCCTTTATCTTGGAAGGTAACAGATGGTGCACTCTGCTGTTGTACGATCCCCAGCGCCAGGAGAGCTAGCCCACCAACTATCAACGAGTTGATGACCCATGTATACCGTTGTTCTTTTTTCGATGATATGACTGCGCTTAACTTACTGCTCGGTATCGCACTCTTACTTCTCCCTGATTCACCTGAGCGCAGGCGCTCAACCAGAGACCACCCTCCAATAAAGCCGACGGCCGACGCAAACACCAGGCTGTTAAAGCCTGGTTGTTTGCGAGAACGGTGTCCTTCCTTACCTTGTGACATACGCTACAACATAGCCACTCTATAAGTGAATAGCTTTTTTACGAACAACAACAAGGGCACCGGCTGCAACTAGGGCAGTTGCACCCAGAGCAATAGTGGCCGAGGATTCAATACCAGCTGTTGCACCGCCACCGGTATTAACACCGCCGGCAGGGGTCGAGCTAAGGGTTCCACAAGCTGCTGGAGCAGTTGCTTCAAAAGGTAAGTCTTTGCTTACCGTACTACGTGGATGACCGTCGTACTGATCCGGCTTGTCATATAGCTTAGAGATACCATGCTGCACAACAACAGCGTTAGCTAGATCTTGCGCATTAACACCCGATGGAAGGGTAAATGTTCGAGTATACGTTACATTACCTTTTGCGTCGGCTTTTGGATAACGGTCAGCTGCGAGAGCACTATCCGTGCCGGTACTCCCTTGGGTGGTAAGTGATACCTTAACTTCCCCGTAAAATGGCTTTCCCTCAACGGTGTTCACAAAACCACTTTTATTAGTATCGGCGTTTGGGCCCGGACAGGTACCTTGACCACCTATACGAATGTGCTGTCCATGCACAAGGTTAGCTGATGCACCTGTAGTATTAACCTTAACGGTAACCTGCCGACCATTAGTCGTTACAGTGGCAGTACCAGTCGTACCGGAACCATTCAGTTCGGTTAAATTAGCCTGATAGGTCTGTCCGTTTGATTGTGCAAGCACTGGGCTTACTGAGGCTGTGGCAATACCAACGATAGCGACGACACCGACGATAAGACTTTTAGCATCTACTTTTTTCATATACCCTCCGTAATTACTGCTACTTAGCGTGTACTCTTATTTATACAGCACGACAAAAGGTTGATGATGTAAGAAAGATTACAAAAAGCTGTTTTTACCGTGAGCTCTATTGTTGTCGACGTGATGGTGTCACGTCTTTTGGCACATCGATAAACTCTTTCACTCGATTCTTAAGAGCTCCCTGCAGTCGGCTCTCTAGCTCTGTTAGCCCAATAAGAATACGTGCATAACGCACTTCCTCACCACGTCGCTCGAGTAGCTTTACAATATAAAATCCGCTATTTGTCTCAATGACACCTGAGAGCTGATTGACTTGAAGCCGATCAACTGCAGCTACAAGACCCTCTGGATCAGTGGTGTTTTTTGGAACGAATCCCACATCACCGCCATTGGCTTTCGTCATCGTATCGGTTGACTCAACCTTTGCAATTGCCGCAAAGTCCTCACCGGCCTTTAGGCGCTTCAAAACTGCTTCTGATTTAGTTCGTGCTTTATCATCAATAGCAAGTGCTACTTTGCGTCGCAGCAACTGATCATATACAAACAATTTATACTCGTTGAATGACCAGTCGTAGTAATCTTTGATAACCTTTTCATACTCCTGCACAGTAACTGCCGGTTGACGACTTTTTAGTTGTTGATCGATAAAATCATTTACTTCTTTGTCGCTCACTCGAATATTGTTCTCGTCGGCAATTTTGTCAACAAAAGCATTCTCCTCAACACGATTAAGGGCAACTCGTTTCTGGTAATCACGTTGACGCTTTCCATCTTCAGTATTGAAGTTAATCGCACCTTCGCGAGACAGATAATGTAATTCACTTCGCAGTCGCATCAGATAATCGCTATAGCGAACTGTTTCGCCGTCTATACTTGCAACCGGAACAGGAATCAGCTGAGATAAGCGATAGAAAAATCTGCTTGTATTCTGCACCTGATATAACTGCCACCATCCAAGTAGCAGCAAGAGGATAATTGCTCCAATGCTAATGATAATAGTGTTGCGCACCAGTGAATACCGGGCGTACTGCATCGGGTACTTATAACGACGTCCGCCTGCAAGCACCTGTTCACGATGCTCTGCGACAGTTTCGTTAGTAATACGACCAACAGATTTTGGCTCTTTAGCGCGTCGACTAACGATTCGCTGTAATTTATGCTTCAACTTTTTCATTAAAATCTACTCCGGCAGATGTGTTGCCTGCCTTCTTTACGATGTCTTGAAGAGTGTTATATATCTTATTAGGATGATGAATTCGATCGATTATGAGATCACCGACGTATGTCTGGATGACAATTGTGCCAAATCCAAATATTTCGCCACTGAAACCAGGTACATTATAGCTGATATTCTGAATTTTTGGTATCGCCAGGTCCACTACTGATACGCCAAAGAGGCCTGACTGGCTGACTTGCCGTATTCTTTGGTCAGTAATAATAAAGATACTATAGTACCATCCTATCCATTGATAAAAGAACAACAGCAAACCAAGAGCTAGTCCACCGAGAGCAATATAGAGCAATGTAAAGCTGTCTGGCTTAATAAGTACCGGAAGCGATGCGATCAAAAAAGGGATTAGTAGCGAGTAAAACCCCTTACGAAGAGCAATCGCGTGACGGCGAAAGACAAGAATCACCGTTTCGTCATCGTGTTGACCATCAAACTGTTTTTCCATGAGTTGCTACTATTGTAGCATCTTAGAGTAATAATGCTTATGTAAATTTAGTGCCATGGACAGGAGGAACGCCTCGCTACTTAACCAATAAAATACCGACCATGAGGGTCGGTGCTTTATCTGGTGCCCTGGGCAGGAGTCGAACCTGCAACCTTATCCTTAGGACGGATCTGCTCTATCCAATTGAGCTACCAAGGCATGTTCACGATTATACCTTATATAGACGCGATTCGCCTGCTGCACTGGATCATTAGCGTGAACCTGTAACCCCATCCTAGTACCGGGCTCACCCCTATACAACTGGATTACCAGGGCATACTATTGCTATTTGTATAAAATATGTTATTGTAAGTATAGTTACTCTGGACTCGTTTCAGGGTTTCTGGTCCTGACCAATTCGACGAATCCCTAAGGGGGAGTCAAAAGTGTTTCGCGACGAATTTGATGAGGAGGGGCCGGACATGTCCGAGCTCTACGCCGACCTCTGCAGTCGGGATAACCACGTCCACTGCCAGGGCGGCCCGCACAACGGGCACTGGAACGACAACGAGGGCATGAGCAATCTCATCCTGCAGCAGCTGAAGGACGGCACTTCTCCTCTGCTCTAGCAGAGCTCGTCCTCCGAAAGGAGGGGCGACGCCACAGCGGCTCAGTACCATGAGCCCAGCGTCGCCCCTCCTTTCTGGCAATTCCTACTCATAC
>PJQJ01000025.1:14095-15803 GCA_002861585.1 Candidatus Saccharimonadota bacterium
TTTTGTGGTTTTCTGCCGTGGACTGCCTGTTCGTGAACCGTTTCGTAACTGTAGAGCTCAGGGGCGCTAAACCAAAGCGCTATCTCCTGCTCTGCTTCCTCTAGGCTTGCTGAGGCGTGAATGATATTAGGGAGTGTTCGGCCTTCCCCATTTGCAAATGCAAAATTAGAGTGAGCATAGTCACCACGGATTGTACCAGGTAGCGACTTGCCAGGTTCGGTTGAACCGACCATTTTGCGGACCAACTCGACAGAGTTAATACCTTCTAGAACACCGGCGATAACCGGTCCTTCCATCATATTGAACAGAGTTACATCAAAGACATCCTGACCGTGACGGCTCTTTACGCCGCCAATTCCTTCGTAGTGGGCGTGAAAATGGTCTTGTCCTGGTGCCATCATCTTAAGTCCGATGACCTTTAGCCCGACTTTTTCGAAACGACTTAATACTTCGCCAACAATGCCTCGCTGTAGTGCGTCTGGTTTAAATACAATAAGTGTGCGCTGTATGCTCATGTGGGCTCCTTCAATGAAATGTTCACTAACTTCTTACAAGCTTAGCTGAGTATCAGGACGAGCGCAATAATAACGGCTAAAATAATGCGGTACCAACCAAAGGCTGCTAGACCATGGTGCTCTAGATACCGCATCAAAAAACCAACCGCCAACAGGCCGCTAATGAAGGCGAAGACATTTCCGACAGCAATAGCAGCGAAGTTATCCATAAGATATGCTCGATCAGACGCCTTTACGCTCACCTTCAGTAACACGCCCAACATGATAGGAATGGAGACCAAAAAGCTAAATTCCGCTGCACGGGCGGCGTTAAGTCCCATTAAGCGGCCGGCAATAATAGTTGATCCAGATCGAGACGTACCTGGAATCAAGGCAGCTGCCTGAGCAAGACCAATAGTTAAGGCGCGACCTTTGGGTAGTGCCGACTCATCCACTACTGGCGAGAGCTTCGGCAGGCGCTCGAGTACAACCATCACCACGCCGACAGCAAATAGCATCACAACAACTGTCCATACCGAACCAAAGAAGCTATTGCTCTCAATCACGTCAGCAAACAAAAACCCGATCAGCCCAGCTGGTAACATTGCAATAACAATGTTTGATGCTAATCGGTAATCACGGTCCCTAAGGATATTAGTAATAATGCGTACTATACGCTTTCTAAAAAAGATAATCAGCGCGAGCACTGTTCCAATATTAATCCATTCCAAGAATAGATGCTCAGACTCACCGCTAAAGAGATGCTGCGCGAGCACGAGGTGTCCAGAACTTGATATTGGGATGAACTCCGTGAGCCCCTGAATAAGGCCCAGGATGATTGCTTCTAAAATACTCATAAACTAACTACTATATTACGCGAGCAGGTCGATTTTGGCGAGAACAACTAAAAAGTTGCCTTAAGCGGTATACTGGAGCTATGTACTTATCAGAACTTGTCGTCGATTTTATCGAACATCTAGAAGTCGAACGTGGCCGATCACAAAAGACCTCGGAAAACTACCACCTTTACCTTATGAGGCTGATTGAATTTGCTGGCGATATAGAGCTAGAAAAGATTGATGAGGAAACGATTCGTAAGTGGCGCTTGTGGCTAAATCGTTACAAAAACGAACAGGGCGACACTCTTGCAACCATCACCCAGAGTTATCATCTTATTGCACTGCGAAGCTTTTTGGGCTACTGCTCGAAGCGTG
>PJQJ01000025.1:16030-16368 GCA_002861585.1 Candidatus Saccharimonadota bacterium
TTTAGTGTTCGCGGTAAAGGCCAGAAGGATCGTCCTGTCTTTATTAGTCAGCAGGCAGCGGATTGGATCGAGGAGTACCTGCATGCCCGACAAGATAATGTCCCTGCCCTATTTATTCGCTATGGCGGCCGTGAAGCCGCCGACACCAGTGGTGACTTTAAGCGTCTCACCGCTCGGAGCGTACAACGATTAGTTGCCAACTACGCTAAGCTTGCCGGCATTACTAAACATGTATCACCGCATACAATGCGCCACAGTTTTGCAACCGATCTACTTATGAACGGCGCTGATCTGCGAAGTGTACAGACGCTACTGGGTCATAGTAATATTGCAACTAC
>PJQJ01000025.1:16419-18531 GCA_002861585.1 Candidatus Saccharimonadota bacterium
ATTTCACCGTCAATCACCCGAAGCGGCTTAGTACATCGCTGTAACTCCTAGTAGTTGCTTCAGCCGGAAATACTAGGCGTGTCTCTAATTAACCGCTCTGAATTCCCATTCAAATATGTGAACACTCTGCATACGCGTTGATTCTTGTCCTGGGAAGGGACCAGGGTGAGTAAATCGTAGTCGAACGACATCTTTACTCATCTCATACGTACCTGGATTATAATCCATCTTATCGACAATATTATTATTTCCAGCACTTGGAGTCGGAGGAATATCAGGCGAGTAACCGCTTTCCGGTGCCCTAAATACAACACTGCCATCAGCCGCTAAGCCTTCGAGGTAAAAGATCTCACCCTCGTCAGACAACCCTTTACATGCCCACTCAGCCCCCTCTTTACAGCGCTTTTCTTGATTCGAGTGATAATCGCCAATAACCATTTTCAGGTCGTACTTACAGCCTTTCGGCAGAACAATATCATGGAAACCTACTCTCTTTTGTGCTGTTAGCGTAAGGTCGGTCGCATACTTATACTTCACCGTGTCACATTTAATCTCAAGATCATCGTCCTCTTCATCATCCTCGTCTTTGTCATCTGGTGGAGATGAGCATGAATTTTGGAACAATCCAGCATTGATACCGACAAAGAAGTTTTTACAGATATCCTGTGCACTCTCAAGCGCAAACGTTGGGTAGTTCCCCTGAAGGTCCATACGAACACGCGCTTGAATACGGCGAAAGACATCATTTGATTTTCCAGTGGAATCAATAATTGGCTGCACATTAAAGAACTGTCGGTTCTCTGCCCCGTTTAATAAGCGCATTTTAAAGTTAGATGCTCCATAGAGCGATGTGACACGCATAAAGGCGCTCTCTTCTATAGCCACTGGCTCAGGCAGAAGAACCATCGCCTTGCAGGCGTAGCCGCCAGTGATAGCCCCTACCGGTGCTTCACAATCAATAGTAATAGGCTGATTTTTTGCCCTTGCACCAGTACGAGAATCCACTGTACCCAAGTTGACTTGAGTGCTGCCACTATTTGCTGGAATAAGGAAAGCTGTTCTACTATCTTCCTCTAGATCAGCAAGATGAACGGTGTTACGTTCGTGTTTTAGAAACTGCAACCGCATAAATGCTGGGTACTTTTGAGCAGCCCACGTGGGAACGCTTGGAAGTGTCTTGTTGTTGGCATATGCACCAACCGGTCCATCGCCACCAATACCGCCAACTTGAGGTGGTGTTGCCATATGCCATGAAAACTCAACTCGATCGTACGCCTGTTGGCTCGCAAGCGGTACAAAATCACTCTGCCATGGCTGCAATTGAGAGATATAGTCATCTGTTTCGGCGTCAACAATAACACATGTATAGTGCTGCTCGTTATCGGCATTTGTTGAGACGCGAACACTGTTGTCATCCTCGACGGTAACGCCAAGAGTTGTCGCGAGTGGTCCGGTCTTAATAGCACCGGGACATGTTGTTGTAGTAAGAGCTGTTGTGCAATCTGCATCAGTACCACCGCTGCGCGCAATATCGACACAGTGCATAAGAAGACGCTTGCCATCTTCAACACCTGCCTCTGCCGCATTGAGAGCACTCGTACTTAAATCGTTATCAGTTGATTGGCGACGCTCATCCAGCATCACTCGTAGGAACCCAAGTGTGATAACCGTAATCAGGGCAACGAAAAAGAGTACTGTAAATATTGCGACAAAGCCAGAGTCTGTTTTTGAATTCATTTTCATTGTTTGCATGCCTTTTAGAGTTTTCGCCACCACGATATCTTTATTGCTTATGATTATGCTGGTTTTAGAGTCCTTTGTATAGTGGAAAATAGTCCTACTGCTGGTTATCCCCTATTTCTGATAAATACTGTCGTGTCATAGTCGGCTGTTGCACAGAATGATCCAAATACAGCCGAGCCACTTGAATTACACTGCAACGTTCCCGATACAAGTTCTGGCGTATTACTACCTGTTGTAGAAACTGTAAATTGTAAGCGCAGCAACCGAAGATCAGCACTACGCTCTACTCTCATATTTGCTATACGGGCACTACCGCTCGAAAGGATAGCGGTATTAACATTTCCCTTTACTACCTGTTTTGCAGGGTTT
>PJQJ01000025.1:18540-18897 GCA_002861585.1 Candidatus Saccharimonadota bacterium
TCCGCACTCGGATCGGTAACACGCACTATATCAACAGGCGTATTATCGGTAAACTTATTAACGCCGTTATTATTCACATCCGGCTTGTTCCAAATATAGCTAGCACCACCAATACAGAGTCGTTGCTGGCCAACTTGGTTGATGTACACTGATCCAGTTGTTGCGACGCGAGCGGTACGGGCTATGTCCTCGGTAATTGTCCTACCCGACTGATTCATCTGCTTAATCGTTAATCCTTTGTTGTAAATACGCATAATCTGAAACGTTGCAGTAATAAGAAAGAGCAGTATAAATGCCAAGAATGCCATTGCTATCATCAGCTCGACAATCGTGAAACCTGGTTCTGATTTATTTTGC
>PJQJ01000025.1:19458-20002 GCA_002861585.1 Candidatus Saccharimonadota bacterium
TTACATTAGTAACAACATGCGGCTTAAATTTTTCTATTGCCTCAAGGTCGCTCCAATTTGACTTAACACTGTCAGGAACGGTAGTTGGCTCGGTGCCAACAACGTAAAACGTCTTAATTTCGTTTGAATCATGCGTCAAATACAGGTACTTACCTAGTAGTAAGCAGGTATCGCTTGTTCCAGGTTTTGTTCCAATCAGCGACACCGGTAACTGCACCTCGGAATTATTACACGTCTCAACGCCGGTACGTGGGTTAACGCCGTTAAGTGTTTCGTCGTACTGTCCCTGTACATAACTTTCAAAAGAACGGATACTGTCGGTAAATCGCACGTTACGTATGACCGAGCCTGTACCGACCAAAGCTACGGACAGCATTAAACCTGTTATCGCCAAGAAGATAACAACCTCAATTATAGTAAACCCACCCTCTGAACGTGTCTGCATTTGACCTGATTATAGCATAAGCTTCTTTTTAAAAAGAACTACCAAATAAAAATGGTAGTCCAGTCATGTACCACTCAATAATAGATTGGCCAAACAGAC
>PJQJ01000025.1:20184-20609 GCA_002861585.1 Candidatus Saccharimonadota bacterium
CCAAAGCCAACCCACGCCCCTTTAGACATGAAGTAGAGCAGTCCGTATAGCCCTCCAATTACCGCGAGGGATAGTACTATATCAAGGACAGCACCTAAGGCGGTTATTCCAGGTATCACAGACAGTCGAATGAGTGCATCAACCGCACCTAAGCCGATCAGCGGATAGACGATCTTATTAGGCAGCAAGAACCAGCGCAGATCGTACACAAACAGGATTGCAAGCATGACACCGTAGATAAGCCATAAGACGAACTGTGTAACCGCCTGCCACGATGTTAACTCGTTTGGCCAGAGCAAATAAGAGAGGACGAAGTACAGTGCAACGGCAAGTTCAACTGCCGGATACTGCCAACTAATGGGCTTTTTGCAGTAGCGGCACTTGCCTCTTAAGCTGACCCAGCTTAGTACTGGTACAAGATCAAT
>PJQJ01000025.1:20801-23741 GCA_002861585.1 Candidatus Saccharimonadota bacterium
GGCCAACATCGCTACGGCGCTGTGTATCACGCTGACCGCGCTGCAATGCAGGAACTGCTAGGAAGACAATCAAGAAGATCAAAGCTGCAATTGCAAGCACCAATACGACCTCAATGATCGTAAATCCTGATTGTTTACTTGTTTTTTTAGTGTTCATACTTACTGACACCCTTTCGCATGAACTTAATTGTTATTTTTAGCGAGTATCGCTTATGGTTAGATTATAGCTATAGAAGCAGAATTAACAAGCAGTTTTTTCTAAATTTGACCGGAGCCGATAAGTCCGTAGACTGGCAATAGGATTGCGGCCACCATAATACCGGCGACAACCGCAAGAACAACCATAAGGAGCGGCTCAATAGCGGTAGAGATTGAACGGATAGTATTATCAAGTTCGTTCTCGTAAAATGTTGCGGCTTTACCCATCATGGCATCAATACCACCCGATTGTTCACCAATACTAATCATCTGCGGTACAAGCGGCAGTACGTTAGGGTCATTCTTAAGTGAAACAGAGAGCGCTTTACCACCTTTTACTTTCTCTGACGCACGCAATATTGAATCAGACACCATCGCATTGCCAGATGAACGAGCTGAGATACGAAGCATCTCAAGCATCGGCACGCCGGTTGATAGTAGCGTTTGACCGGTACGAGTAAAGCGAGCCATGTAGAGCTTACGGAACATATCACCAAAAAGCGGCAAGTTAATCTTTAGGCGGTCCATGGCACGATGACCAGAGTCTGTTTGAACGTACTGACGCAGGTAGTAGATAACTGCAGCAGTCGCGATAAGCAGCAGCCACCAGAAATTGATAACAAAGTTACCAAGTGCCACCATTACGGCTGTGACAAACGGCAGCTCAGCGTTTAGATCATCATAAAGGATCTGAATTTGCGGCACTACCGTTACTAGCATGAATATGATCACACAGAGAATCACGAATAGAACGATGACTGGGTAGACGAGCGCACCACGTACTTTACTAAGAAGCTCCGCGTCTTTCTCCTGCTGGTTAGCAATTCGCTCTAATGCTTGATCAAGCGTACCTGATGCCTCACCCGCCGCAATAAGAGCGATAAAGAGATCATTAAAGACTTCCGGGTGCTTCGCGAAGGAATCAGCTAGTGAACTACCTCCCTCGATGCTCGTGATAATATCACGAGCGACAACGTTGAGACGTTTATTTGTTGTTTGTTCAGCAACAGTGTGCAAGCTTTGAGCAAGTGGCAAACCAGCGTTAATAAGCGTTGCAAGCTGACGGGTAAAGATGACTCGGTCCTTACCAGAGATACGATTCCTGAAAGCTCCAAGTAGACTGCCTCGCTCTGATTGTTCACTGATTGATAGCGGCACCATACCTTGGGCCATTAATAGTTTTGCAGCCGCTCGCTCAGATTCCGCCTGAACGCTCGACTTCACTACTTTATTGCTTGCTGTATCTCGTGCTGAATATGCGAATGTTAGCATTGTTGTTATCCTCGCATCATGCGGTCAAATTCACTTGTATCTACGGCAAAGTTACGAGCCTCATCGAATGTAACCGTACCAGCCTGCACTAGACCGACTAGTGTCTTATCCATTGATTGCATACCAACATCTCCACCTGTTTGAATAACGGCATCTAGCTGGTGAGTCTTACCTTCACGGATAATGTTGCGAACAGCAGGGGTCGCTACAAGGATTTCGGATGCAACAACACGGCCACCACCAATTGATGGCACCAGGCGCTGTGAACAGATTGCCATAAGGATGTTTGCAAGCTGCGCGCGTATCTGCGGCTGCTGGTGCGGTGGGAAGACATCGATCATACGATCGATACTCTGTGCCGCTGAGTTAGTGTGAAGTGTTGCAAAGACTAAGTGACCTGTTTCTGCAATCGTAATCGCAGCACTGATCGTTTCGAGGTCACGCATCTCACCGATAAGTACCACATCCGGGTCTTGGCGAAGGCTTGAACGAAGCGCAGCGGAGAAACTGTACGTATCGTAGTGAACCTCACGCTGCACCACCACAGACTTCTTTGACTTGTGTGTAAACTCAATCGGGTCCTCAATTGTGATGATGTGATGAGATTTGCTGGTATTAATCTGATCAATAAGTGCTGCAAGTGTTGTTGATTTGCCCGATCCGGTTGGCCCCGTTACCAAGACAAGTCCTCGTGGATAGTTTGAGAATCCGGTTACGACGGTAGGCATCCCAAGTTCACCAATCGTCTTGATCTCGTTAGGGATCAAACGAAGCGCACCGGCAAGATTTCCGCGCTCATGAAAGGCGTTTACACGGAAACGACCTAAGTCACCAAAGGCAAAACTGAAATCGAATTCTTTATCCTTCAAAAGAATCTGCTTCTGGTCATCGTCAAGAATAGCAAAGACGAGCTGCTCGACCTGCTCTTCAGTAAGGGCATCATACCCTGGGATAGGCGTTAGAGAACCGTCAATACGTAGCATTGGCGGTAATCCTACCTGAATATGAAGGTCAGACGCACGTTTGCGAATAACCTCTTCTAGTAAAATTTCGATCCTTAGTTCTGCAGTTGCCATCTTCTCCACCCTTTTCTTTTACGCCATATTTGCTGCGACACGATTCACCTCTTCGAGTGTGGTGTGTCCTTGCAAAGCTTTTAAATACCCGTCTTGTCGCATCGTGATCATACCTTCGGCTATCGCCGCCCGTTGTATCTCGGCACTTGTTGCGCGTTTTACAATGAGTCCCTGGATCTGCTCACTCACATCCATCACCTCATACAGTCCAACTCGCCCCTTATAACCTCCAGGGGTTTTAGGAGTGTCTTTCCCCTTCACCAAAGTATAAGCGTTTTGCGTTGCTAACGGCAAGTCTTTATGTCCAAGGTCTTCAGATATTTTTGCAATATCTGCTTGTGTCTTGGGCAAAATCGAGCCTATGGTCTCGCGAATGCTCTGCGTTTCGAGTTCA
>PJQJ01000025.1:23926-27474 GCA_002861585.1 Candidatus Saccharimonadota bacterium
AGCAAGGTTAGCTGTCTCTTTATCACGAATCTCACCGACCATCACGACATCGGGGTCCTGACGAAGGATAGAACGAAGCCCAGAGGCAAACGTAAGACCGACTTCCGAGTTTACTTGAATCTGGTTAACGCCGCCCATTTTATACTCGACTGGATCTTCAAGTGTCACAATATTGATCGTATCGTCTAGAATCTCCTGGATAAGCGCGTACAGTGAGGTTGATTTACCTGATCCGGTCGGTCCAGAGGTTAAGATCATACCATTTGGCTTTACAATACCCTTTCGTATATTTCGTAGTGCCCGTCCCGCATAGCCCATCTCTTCAAGGTTGAAGCTAGAGCCCGATTTATCAAGTAGACGAATAACTACCTGTTCGCCCCATACAACAGGGCTAACGGCAATACGAAGATCAATCTCCTTCTCGCCGACCTTAACCGTAAACTGACCGTCTTGTGGTATGCGGTGCTCATCAATCTTGAGATTTGAAAGAATTTTGATGCGTGATATCAACGCCGGCTCAATCGATTTTGGCAACTTCATGATCTCTCGAAGGACACCATCTATTCGACAGCGAATTTTTAGGATATCCTCAAGCGGCTCTATATGAATATCAGAAGCACGAGATGTGGCAGCGTACTCAAGAATCGTACTAAGAGCGCGGCTAATAGGTGAATCCTGCTTAATAACCAGGGCCGTAGCCTCGTTAGCCCCATTTGCATACTTCGCTGACGCCTCTTCTCGCCGCACGGAATCAATAGCCGCACTAACACCTTCTTCAAGGTCTGTATGGTATTGCTCAAGAACCTTGCGAATACCCTCCTCTGATGCCATGTATACCTTCAGAGGACGTTGTATCTTTCCCGACAAGAAGTCGACTGCCTGGACATTATTTGCATCTAGCATGGCAACAGCAAGACGGTTTTGCATCTCACCGAGTGGCACGGCCATAAAACGCTCAGCAATCTCACGTGGCAACAACTTTAAGACCTTCTGCTCGATTGTTGCATTCGTCAGATTAACATAGGGCACGTTCGAAACCGTCGCACTACACTTTGTGAGGACTTCATTAGTGATAAGACCACTCTCAACGAGTTCAGTTAGAAGTGGTTGAGATGATGCCTTTGCCTTTGCACGATGCGCCTCTAAATCATCACTAGAAACAATATTCTCTTTGATTAAGAGTTCTTCAAGTTTCTTTTGATATTCATCAGTTAGGACTGCCACGTAGGCTCATTTCTCTTTAGCGACCGTCCGTAAACGGCTGTTGATTTGAAGGATTACCGATAACAATTGGGATTGTTGGGTTGATTCCAGTGTTGTTGAAGACCCTTTGACTTGGTTCTTTAACATCTGCTGTAATCTTTTCTACAGATTCAACTTTGACGGATTTACTAGCAGGTTCGCCGATAATGGCTTTTCCCAAGAAGTATGCAGCCGCCAAGCTGATTGATACGATAAGAATTAGGATTGCAATTTCGTTTTTCTTCATGGCTTGATCGTTTTCTGTGTTACTTTTACGGATTTAGCAGGAAGATAATATGTATTACCTTCAGCGGTGACGCGCATCTGAACATCGCTGCCCTGGACTGTTAATGTTTGGAATGTAACAGGTCGGATCGAGCGCTCCATGTCCTTTAGCGCTGCATTAACTTGCTGATATGAGCCGGTTAGTACGAGGCTAAATGGCATAACGGCCGGTTCCTCGCTATCGGCTACTACCTCTTCCTCTTCGCCTGCTAACGTACCAGGAGAACCAACGGTAAGGCTTTCAATACCAACACCGGAGCGATTCAGGATAGCTTTTTGAAGAGAGGTTGCAAAAGCGGTAGGATCATCCTCAGTTGGCAGTGCATCAAGTACAACTTGATGATTACTGCTCTCAGGCGTACTCTTTACTTCAGCTAAGTTTTTGTTAGCAAGAAGGCTGTTGACTTCGCTCTTTAGCTTATCAACAGTCGCCAGGTTACTTTTAAGTGTTTTGCTTGCTTCGCTTTTGGCACCGATAACCTTGCCGTTGAATAGTGCCTGCTTCAGCAGGAACTGAGCACCAACAAGACAGAATGCTACTACTATTGATGCGCCAACTACCCACAAAAACATGGTACGGTTGGCCTGCTTTATCTGTTGCCTCTTACGAAGACCAGTAAGTCGTTTTGGTTCCATTACTGTTGCCCCTCTTCATTGTTGTCAATTGTTCCATTAAATAGCGCTGCTGGCGATTGGCGAACTGATTGCGTTGTCTCAATTGTTGGTACCTTTACGGTTACGTCCTGAGCACCGCCTAAGAAGGCTTTCTCGTTAAAGGTAACTCTAACAACAAATGTGACTGCAGTCGCGTCTCGCACTCGTCCAAGTGAACTTGATTCAACAACGACTGAATCGAATAACTTTTCGGTTTGAGTACCTTCATCGCCTGCCGCCTTATAGACAACCTCGGCATTCACTAGGGTGTCTTTGAATACGTTGAAGTTTTCAAAACTCCTACCGGTACCAGTGAACGTCGCACTTTTTTCATCAGTTGTTACCTGCAGGTTGCTCAACTGAATGCTGTTTGGTTCGCTTGGGTTTAGAACGGATAGAAAATCGATAAGGCGTGAGTAAACAGTCTTATCCTCGTGGAGCTTATCAATATGCACAAGTTGATTTTGAATCGTTAGGTACTTACCTAGCTCCTCTTTTTTCTCGAGCTCAGAAGCCCTGTTCTTTATATCGCGTGTTAACAAGGCTGTCTGTGCCGCCTGAACGCCATAAACATAGACAGCAAACAGCACCGTTAGACCAACGGCCACCATGATCGCTAGGATCGATCCCGTAATAACCGTGTTTCTTGTTCGTTGTGCCCGTAAAAACTCTTTTTTTACATCAGGCAGTAAATTTAATTCAATCATACCCCACTCCTCTGTGCTAAACCGATTGCCACACCAAATTGTGCCGACATAGGCTGTAGTTTTGCCTGATCACCACCTGAGACATGAACATTTTGCCATGGATTTCCTAATTGAGCAGGAATGCCAACCTTCTGCGCCATGTAATCCGTGAAGGCTGGAACCGTGACTCCGTAATTAGATAGGATCATAGCACCAATCTGAATACTTGGGTATTTCGTCTGGAAGAATTTTACCGACTTCGTCACTTCAACCGTGAACTGATCAAGTGTGTTTTCAAGTGCTCTAAACACCTGCCCCTCTAGCCTATCTGGCTGTAAACCAAACTTCACAATAAACTGTGTCGCCTGTGTCTCTTGAATGTTAAGGTTTTGTGCTGCTGCCTTCACAAGAGTTTGCATGCCGACAGGTACCGAACGAATAAGTCGTGGTGCATTGTTGTACGTAATAACAATATCGCTTGCAAAATCACCGACGTCTAGGATAAGCCGTGCATCTGCCACATTAGCTGGCAGGAGTGAGCGAACGAGCGCAAGCGATTCAGGCTCGATAGCAACAACATTGAGACCAAGTCCCTCTACAAGATCGAGGCGAGACTCACTAAAGGCATTTGAGACACTAGCAAGTAGAATTTCATTCTTATTAGCATCATTCACAGATTTA
>PJQJ01000025.1:27560-36026 GCA_002861585.1 Candidatus Saccharimonadota bacterium
TTGCTGCGGCATATCTGGAATATCAACAACAGTTGCAAACATCTTGCTCGAAGGAATACCGAGAACAACGTTGCGTGAACGAATACCACTCTGCCCAACGACTGATGTAATAATCTCACCGAGTTTCTTCTGATCTTCTGACGCATCAGAAGAGCTTAATTTGATGTCGACTGGTGCAAAACCATACTTTGATAAAGACCAGTTATTACCTGATTTTGATAGTTCAACCGCGCGGATCGCAGTCGTGCCGATATCTAGCGCGAAAAAATCGCCCACCGTAGGAAACATTTTCATATTAGACCTCATTATACATAAGCATTATATTTTCTCGCAATCCTTTAATACCTTGGTGGCAACTCTTTTTGCAAAATTGTACGTGCCTTCGAACCCTCTTCAGAGTCGTAGAACTCTTTTAGGAGGATCTCAGGTCGAAGGTTAACTTGTTCGGCGGGGCTATGTAGCGTCCCCTCTCCAGCGCCGAAGGTACGTCGCCAGTTAATTTTTTCGGCAATAACCGGGCCGTTAAGGAGGAGTTGCTCATCACACTGATTAACCGTTAAGTCACCGGTAATCTGACAGGTAGATAGTGATTCAGTCGCGCTAAGCCACGCATCAACCCGAGTTACGTTGTCATTAATAATAATGTTCTTAGCATGAATGACGACGCGTGGAATATCGTGCGGACGGCTGTAGTTAGTATTAAACTTAATACTGTCTTCTATAATGACCGTACTATTGGGTGCATTAATAAATATTTCTTTCGCTGCAATCAGTGGACTGTTGCCGCTGTTCTTCACCCTAATGGTTGGTGAGGTCAAATTATAGACTCCGGCTTCTTCAATGCCAGTTGAAACATTTATTGTCGAAGGATTTCCAGGTTTAACTGGGCCACTATCCTTAAACATGGCTACAACATCAGTAAGACATCGCCCTTCTGCTGGTGAGGTCCCATAAAAGCGTCCGAGTGCTCCACCCTGATTAGAGAATGTCAGGTCCTTTCCTTCTGGTGTGAGGAGTGGCTTTGCAGCTGAACCGAATTCTGTAATGTCGCCAAGTGCAAAGGTTGCATATTCTGACCAGCTACCCGTACGTGTTCCATTACTATACTGTCGTGAGACGCCAGTTATATTAGCTGCATTATTTGGACAGGTACCGGATACGGTTGCGAAACCACCACCGGCCCAAACGTCACCACCCAGCACCTGGAGGAGCGGCTTCTTGCGTATGAAGACGCACTTTGTGCCCGTACTAGCCGAACCAGATCCGATACCGGTAGCAGTAAAGTTGGCTGGACTGATTGAAAGTTCCGCACATACTCTTCCACCCCACGCATGTGTTGACGCTCGGATAAAGTTGAAGACGGTTATGATACCTCCATCACGAGGAACGCTGACGGACCCATTTGTTGGGTATCCACCAAGTGAATTGCCGTTTCCATCAGTAATCTTAATAGTGTAATTAGTTGAGTCTGCAGTAATCGGTGGTGGCGGTACTGGATTAGGATTCTCTTCTGTTGGGAATGGTGTCGGAGGTTGATACACAGGGGTATTGTTCTGAATATCAAACTTAAATTGAAGGTCCTGCGGCGGGTAGATATTGTCTGTCGGTGATGGTGTTAGAATCGGCACCATTGAACCTCCAGGAGGCGGAGGCGTTGGCTCACCGGGCAATCCCGGTAAATCGCCGATTGGGTTAGCGCACTCGCGCTGAATAATAAAGACAGGAGTGCCATTATGGCGCATGACAATTGCCTGACGAAATGTATCAGCTGGACGACGCACGAACGCGACGTCATTACCGGTACGACCACCGGTGTTGATTGATGCGTTTACGAGAGAATTCCACTCATAAGTCATACCTGGCAATCGGAGGCGTCGATCAACCTCTACCCAATCCGCTGCACTGATAGTCTTACCACCATTAGCATTTGCCTGGCCGCCTGAACGTCCAAGCATTGCATGCACAATAAAGGCAGCCGGTGCGCGTAAACGCTCATTGCCGCTGTCGTGATTAGCACGTAGGTACGCCATAAGGCTATCGACAGAGTTGACACCATACATCGCCTCTTGCCATGCACCATCACGAAAGACAAGTGGCAGAACATATCCTCGAATTTCGCCCTGAGGACCTACCGGATCAATTTGAGCCGATGTACAGGTGTGAGAAAAGTAGTTAAAGGTAACGTTGTCGCCACACTGACCAAAGTTTTTACCATCACGGTAAGCGGCCATTGCGGGAGATTCAAAAATTGTTGCAATACCTGTTGCTAGAAACAGTGCCGCTGTCAGTAAATAGAGTACGCGTTTCATTACTGTTGACCACCCTCTAGTGCTTGAATACGGCGTTGGAAGTAGGCCCTATCGGTACCCGCACCTGGATCAGCATTTTCATCTAGCTGTTCAAGAGCTTTTTTGTAATACTCGATTGCCTTCGCGCCGTTGCCCTGCTGATCGTAAATCTGTGCAACTAATGAAGTACTACTGTAGGTGCTCTCTATCTTATTTGCTTCAAGTGCTGCATCAAGTGCCGTTTGCCCACGATCATTATTGATAGCAACTGCTGATTTTTGCATGAGCAGTCCGTTCTTAACCTCTTTATTACCCTCTTGCTTGATGCTCTGATCGAGCACGTTCAGAGCACCGTCTACATCGCCTTCGGCGACCTTTTTATCAGCTTGTGCGGTTATATCGCTCACCTTTTGCTCGGGAGTACGCTTATCACGCTGACTCCACAAGGCATATCCAATTAAGCCTGCTATTACTAGCAGGATTACGACAGCACCAATAATGGTCCGTTTTTTATTATGTTGCAGCTGCAACAGAAGATTTTTTAATTGTTCTTTTTTCATATTGTGAAGCCCACTCTTCCCTAGCTTGCTCTCATTATACAGCTAATGCTTGACCTTACAATAATGAATAGCTATTCATCTACTGCAAATCTACAATCAGGGCCGACGTTGTGCTAAATATGACGTTGTTTTATTGTTAAATCCTACAGAGGTACTGGAGCTGCCTTGGGTATTTTTTCTTGTCGGCCTACTGCTAACATGGTAGGGTGAAGCTGTCATTCACGAGGTGTCGTGAGTGTTTTTGTGAGGATAGTGAAAATTAAGTGAAAAGGTATAGGAATGAAAAATCGCTTTACGGTGGGTTTATTAAGCGTGTCCGCATTACTTGTCGCATCAGTACAGATAATGCATGCGCCGCAGAAGACGAGTGCTCTCGATACAAGTCTTTCGCAGCTTGTTTATAGTTATAACAGTGATGGATCGAATGGAACGCCGCTTAGCAGCGCCGTTCTGACGCAGAATAAACCGCGTATCCATTTTGTTTCAGCAGCAAACGTCAAGACAACATATGTTAAGTTCTATCTAGACGGACGTCTAGTAGAGACAGAAGGTGACGCTCCTTGGGGATTAGAGGATGACAATGGTAGTAGTCCCCTTCCTTCCGATCTAACAAAGATGGGCGAAGGAACTCATACGGTTAAGGCTGTTGCAACACAGAACGGCTCTAATCGTACCTACTCATCAACTTTTAGCGTACGGCTAACGACTACTCCCGTCGTAGACGAACCTGAGGTACCGGTTGTAACTCGCTACACAGAAGGCCTTAAGATAGCACCAACAGCACGTGGTAAGGCAGATGGTTCTTCCTGGGAGAACGCAGCGAACCTAAGCAAGTTACCTGCTCTGGTAGCGGCAACACCTGATGGTGGCACCGTTTTGATCCAGGCTGATGCCGGTGAATACAACCGCACATCATCGATCATCATTAATAATGGTGGTTCAGCCGATAAACCAGTTACTGTTCGCGGTGTCGCCAAAGATGGTACGCCAATGAAAGCAAAGATTGTTGGTGATCGAACTGCTCCATACAGCCCGACTGGCAATGATGGAAACGACTTATTTAAGTTCTACGCAGGTGCAAAGAATTTGAAATTCAGTGATCTATCGTTCCAAAATATTGGTAACGTCTTTAATGCAAGTGCTGATGTTAACAACATCACTATTGAAGACAGCTATGCAAAGAACGTTCGTCGCTTCGTCTCCAACTACCCTGCGAGCGGTGAAGAATCTTCTAACATTACAAACCTAACTGTTCGTCGCACTAACGTTGATGGATTCTCGAAGTCATTCGCTATCATCAAGCAGAACTCGAGCAATCTCTTGTTTGAAGATATCGTTGCTGATTCTCAGGGACAAGATGGTGATGACTTTGCGATGGGCTTTATGCTTGATGGCACCGTTCACGATGTCGTCCACCGCCGCGTTACTGTAAAGAACACTATCCAGACTGGTCCGAATGATGTCTACTGGAACGCCGATGGATTTGTAACCGAACGTGGTGTCTACAACATACGCTATGAAGACACAAACGCTATGGGTGCTACTGACGGTGGTTACGACCTTAAGTCTGATAACACTACCCTGGTTCGCGCTAAAGCTTCAGACAACAAGCGAAACTTCCGCTTATGGGGTACTGGCGTCACGATCAATACCTGTGAAGGCCTGAACCCTCACAAGCGTGGCGGTACCTCTTCGCAAGCACAGTTGTGGGCTGGCAAGGGATCTAACATCACTATCAGCAACTGTAAGTTCAGTGACAACGATGCCGACACAGTCGTCTTCCATCTTGATGAGGAAGCAAACGTAAAGGTTAGCTCAACAGACGTTACTCGCAACTCAGATGCAACCCTGAAGCGTCTTGATACTGGCGCACAGTTAACGATTAACTAATCTATTGATTACTATCTAAAAGAGGAGCCTTAGAAGGCTCCTCTTTTTTACCCTATTACTCCACAAGTTTGATTAGGGCCGTAAGATTCCTGGGTTCGCCTGGTCGAGTCTCATGGTACTTCACCGCTTCTTCTTTGATTTTATTTATTCTACTTGAGGCGCTAAGTGCTATCTTCCAACGTTGCGTTTAGACAGTTGGTACCTTCTACGAAGAACAAGCAGTACCGTAATCATCAGTGCATCAAAGAAGATAACTAGCCCAACCTTCACTGGCCAAAGCTCAGGTTTAGCCGTAATTTTAAGGGCACTATAGAGCGTATACCAGATAATAAGCAGCCAGGCCTGGTTAAAGTATGTGTGCCCCAAGGCCACCGTGCCAAAACCGGGACGGCTCACTAAGTACGGGTAATGTTGGTTATTAGGTAGGACGAACCGCCACGACTTCAAGCGGTGCTCAAAAGTTTCCGCCACGTTAATCAAGCTTCTTAATGCTTCATCAAGCTCATGTGCTGTCGTCAAATAATTATCTGAATAAAGATATAGTCGAGTGCCTATAATTTCTATATCGAATTTTGTATTGCTCCGAACAAGTGCTTCCATTACATTCGGCGACAAAAGACTAAGTGCTTCAGTGATCGTACGACGGTGCGTATAAACTGTGAAGAACGTATCGAAATTACCTTCAAGACTAACCCGCTGGTCATCGTCAAAATGTCGCGGTAATGAGCTAAGGTGTTTACTCCCTGCCTGTCTATTGCGCATAAATATATGCGGCAACTCTTTTGGCAGTTTTACGCTATATACTTGAATAACCTTTCGGCCGTACCGACGAGCAAATAACTGACGAAAGGTATGCGCGTACATCTCAAAAGGAAGACCGCCTAGCTCTCCTTTTACGATCTGTTCGTTTCGCTCGAAAAACCCTAACTTCGCTACTGCTGGTTGAAAATGCTTTTTGTAATTTGGCTTAGAAGACTCCAAATACAGCATAGAATTCTGCTGAGCAAAGGCGCGTTTCGCAACACCTTGAACCCATAGGGGACGTAATCGGTTGCGTATCGCTGGTATGAACAGCGCCAAAAGTAAAAGCAGTGCAACCATAATACCACTCGCTGGGACAGGAATAAGATAATAGCTAAGAATTACCGCTACTACAATTCCTAAGGAGTATAAAACCCAAGATAAAAATAGTTTCTTGCCGGCTTCAGCCAAAGTGGTACGATAAGCAGTCAATTGCGGTAAATCAGTCTTTAACATAATGTGGCGTTTAGTATATCATGGCTTAGCCAGAATATACGATTCATGTGACCTCTGTTACAATAGAGCATATGAGTTTATCAATCGGTATCGTCGGCCTTCCGAATGTCGGCAAATCTACACTATTCAATGCCCTTACGAACAATAATATTCTTGCGGCAAACTACCCTTTTGCAACTATCGAGCCAAACACTGGTATCGTGCCGGTTCCAGATGCACGCCTGCATCAGCTGCAAAAATTACATGACGCACAAAAAGTTATTCCTGCAACAGTTACTTTTGTTGATATTGCCGGCCTTGTTGCCGGTGCCAGCAAAGGTGAAGGCCTGGGTAATAAATTTCTGGCTAACATTCGTCAGTGCGACGCCATTGTTCATGTGGTACGCGCTTTTCAGAACAATGATATTGTTCACGTGTCCGATAAGATTAACCCAAAAGACGATATCGATATCATTAATACAGAGCTTATCCTAGCCGATATTCAAACTGTTGAATCACGCTTACCTAAGGTAGACAAAGAAGCACGTGCTAACCCAAAGCTTCGCCCACAGGCTGAATACTTAAAAGAAGTACTCGCCCATCTACAGGCTGGAACGCCACTGCACACTGTGCCGACCCTGCAACCCGAACTCATCCAGGACCTACACCTGCTTACCGTTAAACCAGTTATTTACATGTTTAACGTTGATGAGGAAACACTTGCAAACGAAGCGCTTCGACGACCTTTAGCTGAAATGGTATTGCCTGCACAGTCAGTATTCGTCTGCGCTAAGCTCGAAGAAGAATTACGAGGACTTGATGAAGTTGACGCACGAGAACTACTCGAGACCTATGGTGTGACCGAGCCTGGCCTAAATAAACTTATTCAAGCCGCCTATGACACTCTCGGTCTTCAAAGCTACCTTACTGCCGGACCGAAAGAAGTACGCGCATGGACAATCAAAAAGGGCTCAACCGCTCCGCAAGCTGCTGGTGCAATTCACACTGATTTTGAACGTGGCTTTATCGCAGCCTCAATCGTGGACTACAACGATCTCATCGAAGCCGGATCAGAGACTGCCGCTAAAGCCGCTGGAAAAGTTCGCACCGAGGGCAAAGAGTACGTCATGCAGCCCAACGACGTTGTTGAGTTTCGTTTTAACGTGAGTAAATAATCCTTTACTCTTAACGATTGGTACTTGCCTGCTTGGCGTTGCCAAGTAGAGATGTATGAAACGTTAAGATTGTGCGTGCCCCGGAGGGCACACGAAGGGCAGCAAGCTAGTCTGGTTGACTAGATGCGCGCTCGTTCGTGTGCCGCTCCGAGGACTTGGTAGTGCGTGTTGCTCAGTACTGCACCGGGGGGTTGCGACGGCGCAGACCCAGCAGGACCAGGCCCCCCAGGACGACTGCCCCGAAACCAACAGCGACCAGTTGGCCGAGGCCGCTGATGCCCGTGTAGGGCAGCGAGTCACCGTAGACCGGTTCGTAGTACGCCGGCGGCTTCGGCCGGTAGGAGCTCACCGGCGGGTTGTAGCCCTCCACGTCGAACACCGGCTCCACGACATGACGAACCGACTGCGGCAGCGGGTTGGACGGGACGATCGGCCGGTAGTGGTTCCTACCGTCGTTGCCGTTCCCGTTGCCAGGGCTGGTGACGTTCTCGTCGTCAGGGGTGTTGCCCCTGTTGTCGTCACCGTGACCCGGCTGCTCGCCGCTGCCGCCGTCACCCTCGTCCCCGTCACCGGGGTCGGTCGGTGTGTCGCAGACGGCAGGACGCTCGGCCAGGAAGCTGGCGAGCACCGTGACACCTGTCTGGTCGTCCGTGAAGCTCGCGATGATGCGGTAGGCCCGCTTCTCGCCCGGCTTCAGGGACTCACCCTCCAGGACGAACTCGTCGCCCGAGGAGAGCTCCACACTGGCCTCCGTCCGCCACCCCTCGTCTGAGTGGTGGAGGGACTGGAGCGCGATGGCGACCTCGCCCTCACCGCGGTACTCGCCGGTCGCGAAGACCGTTGCGTACTCGCAGTCGGGCGTCGCGTAGTGCCCAGGGAAGTCATTCGGGTTGGGCACGACGACGGGGTTCTCACCCTCGTTGTCGTCACCGTCACCCGGCTGCTCGCCGCCGTTGTCACCGTCCCCGTCACCGGGGTTGGTGGTGCACGCGGGCAGCGTCAGCGACTTCGTGACCGTCGGCAGCCCCTTGAGCGCGAGCTCGAGGGACAGCGTGACACCCGGCACGTAGGGCGTGAAGGCCGCCGAAGCGGCGAGCTTCACGCCTGCCGGGATGACGACAGGCACCGTGACGGGCTCGTTCATGAACGGCCCGGTCACCCTGGCGGTACCGGTCAGGTCGTTCGTCAGCTTGGTGCTGTCGAACACGAGCGCGACCAGGCCGGTGTTGACACCGTTGATGACCTGACACTCAACCGTGGCCGTGAACACCGGCACGACGACGGGGTTCTCACCCTCGTTGTCGTCACCGTCACCCG
>PJQJ01000025.1:36095-40820 GCA_002861585.1 Candidatus Saccharimonadota bacterium
CTCGCCGCCGTTGTCACCGCCGACCCCGTTCCCGTCGCCGGGGTTAGAGTCGTCGATGGGCTGGAAGCAGAGGATGACGTGGCTGATGTCCTTGCCGCTAGAGTGCCGCAGGACCTGACCAACCCTGATGGGCTTGACGACCTCGTTGGGGTTCTCGACCGACTTGGACGAACCGGCCTTGACCACCGCCGCGACGTACTCAGCCCCCTGGGGGAGCGAGTCCGCCGTCACGGTGAACGTGGGCTGGTTGAGCTCGAGCTTGAAGCAGTCGGCGCCGACGAAGACACCCTCCCAGTAGGAGGGGTTGTTCTTCCTCGCGTCCTCGTTGCCTCGCTCGTTGTCGGGGTTGTCCTTGTCGGGCTTGCCGCCGTCACCGTCATCGGGGTTGTCACCGTCGGTCTCATCCCCGTCACCGGGGTTGGAACCGCCGTTGTCCGGTGTGCCGAAGTCGGCCAGGCTGACGACCCCCTGTCGCAGCTCCAACAGGAGCGAGGGGATGGTCAGCCGGAGCTCGATCTCCTGCAGTGGGTTGGCGTTGATGACGTAGTCACGCGGGAACTCGACCGCGAGGGCGAGACCGTTACCACCCGCCGGGCAGACACCCGTGCTGGGGCTCCTACTCCCACCCTGCTCCTCGAGCTGGTAGACCAGCTCGCGATTGGTGGGGTTGGTGCAGGTGACCGACACGACGACGACGTCACGCACGGGGTCGTAGTGCTTGGAGATCGAACCGGTGGGCTGCGCCTCCGGCTCCTCCTCGACGACCGGAGATGCGATCACCTCGCCCATGGGCGGAGTGGTCGTCACCGGCGTGTCGCTGGTGTCGTCGACCGGCGGGGCATTCCCGGGATCCGCGTCCTTGTCGGTCGCGGTCGGGTTGGTTGCCTCCGTCGGTGCGGTGATGTCGGGCTCGGACTCGGGCGCGGTGACCGACTCAGCCGTCTCGTTGGAGACCGGTTGGGACGGCGCCTTGCCGTTGCCCTTGCCGCCCTTCTTGCTGGTGGACTCCTCGGACGTGGGGGCCGGCTTGGCCGACTCCTTGTCCTTCTTGTCCTTCTTGTCCTTCTTGGACTGCGTGGTCTCCGTGTTGGCGACGACGGTGGTCCTGGCGTCCGTGCTCGACTCGCTGATCTCCTCCGAGTCGACCTCCACCGTGCTGGTGGCAGTCAGGTCCTCGCTGGTTGCGAGTGCGGCACCGGTCGGTGCCAGTGCGAGGGTTGCCGCCACGACGGCGACCAAACCCCGCCTGAAGATGCGGTGCACGTGCTGTCCTTTCGGATCGACTACGTGACAGGCGGTCGCCTGCACGCTGCTTGTGCTGTGTTGGTTGTTGACTGAGTTGTTACACGCACAGCGGCGTAAATTACGCTGCTATGGAACCTCCATCGACTCGATGTAGATCGACAGTTGATGAACTTTGGTACAATAACAGAGATTTGACCTTTTGTCTACTGCTTATGGATAGGCTGCAAGAGGTAGAACCGCTCACGGTTTCCCTTGCTGCCGGCAATATCACTATCCGCCTTGTCTTTGATGACAAAAAGATCCCGGGCCCAGCTCTCAAAGTCCTTTAGGATAGCTCGCCGCACCGTGTCATTTTTTATGATTCCTTTACTCACCTGCTGCTTGCCCGCCTCAAATTGCGGTTTTACCATAGCGACAATTTGCGTCTGTTTTCCGCTTAAATGGAGTGCAATATGCGGCAGGACCTCTCGCAGCGAAATAAACGAAACATCAATAACAACAATATCTGGCACATCAGTAATAATAACCTCACCGTCCTTTAGGGATACTGAGCGAATATCAGTCTTTTCCAGTAGCTGGATTTTCGAATTACCGCGAAGTGTTGGATGCAGCTGCTCAGTACCAACATCGACTGCAATAACCTGCTTTGCACCGTGCTGCAGCGCATAATCAGTAAATCCGCCGGTACTACTTCCAACATCAAGTACAACTCGTCCCTTAAAATCGAGTTTCAGGAGTCGAGCCACACTTGCTAGTTTTAACCCCGCTCGTGACACAAATTGTTCACTTGCTTTCAGGTGTATAATCGTCCGTTCTGAAACGAAAAAACCAGGCTTAGTAACCGTCTTACCATCGACGGTTACCTTGCCTAGCTTTATCCAGCTCTCGGCCTGCGAGCGCGTACTCGTAAGGCCGCGCTGCACCAAGCTTTGATCTAACCTACTCTTTTGAATCATCGTTATTAGTGTTATTCCTCTTACCTACGACGCGACTGGCAATGAATGCGACGATACCAATAAAGACAAAGACTAATAAAAAAACGATTACTGGAAGTAGGGTTAGTTCCATTATTTCTTTCGTTCAAGATACTCGTTCGTGCGAGTATCTACCTTAATCACATCACCCTCTTTAATAAAAGAAGGTACCTTTATGACCAAACCAGTTTCAAGCTTTGCATCTTTTAACACACTGCTTGTGGTATCGCCTTTTACGACGTTCTCGGCGTAGACAACCTGCAAGAAGAGATTTTTCGGAAGCTCAACGTTGATGACGCGATCAGCAAAGAACTGCAAGCCAACATTATCACCTTCTTTTAAGAATGGCACGGCTTCTTCAACAAGGCTCATAGGCAGCTGAAACTGCTCAAAGCTCTCTGGATCCATAAAGTGGAATTCAGTGCCATCCGTGTAGAGATACTGCACCGTTCGTGTTGAAACTTCTGCCGGTTCAATCTTGTCCGCACCCTTGAATGTCTTTGGAATGACAGCGCCATCGATCAGATTCTTTACCTTAACGTTGACGATACTACCACCGCGGCCCATTACTTTTTGCGAATAATCAATTACTTTGAATGGCTTGCCGTCTATCTGAATGACGGTACCCTTCTTTAAATCTGTCGGTTGGTACATGATGTTTATTTATCCTTTTTAGCTAGTGTGCCAAGAAACATACCCAGGATTGCTACCTGTACAAGATCAAGGGCTACCATTATGGATCCCTCGTCTACGAAAGGACGAACTATATTGATAACAATTACCGTTACAACTGTGGCAATTCTAATGTTAGTAACGGTAAACATTACCTTATCCCTGTGCAACAAATGGCATCAATGCCAAGTGACGGGCTCGTTTGACGGCAGTACTCAAGCGCTTTTGCTGCTTGCTGTTAAGACCAGTCTTAGTAGCTGGTTCAATCTGACCGTACATGTTAACAAAACGCTGCAGAGTTTTAACGTCTTTGTAATCAAAATAGGTTGGAGTGTCTTTCTTAAAACGACGTGACATAATTTATATCCTTTATTCAATTTATTAATATTACAAAGGGCTTTTTCATTAGTGCTATGCAAGGCGTAACTGCGGATTTAAGCGAAGCTGTATACGTTATACAGCGAGCGAAAAACGCAAGGTTACAACGCGGCAGAGTGCAATGAAAAGTGCTTTGCTAGAATGGGATCTCAGAAAGATCAATCGGCTTATCATCAATGTCTTCAATGACGACATCATCAGATTTTTGAGAAGAAGAGTTTGATGAACGAGAAGCGTTACCACCACCGTCACCGCCACCCTGGGCGCTATCAAGGAAAGTAACGTCAGTTGCAATAACCTCTACTTTAGAGCGCTTCTGACCGTCTTGCTCCCAGCTACGCTGACTAAGTCGGCCCTGTACAAGGCATCGACGTCCCTTGGCAAGGTACTGGTTTACTAGTTCACCAAGTTTATCCCAAGCAGTAACATCAAAGAAGTCAGCCGCGTCGTCTTGACCGAATGCTCGATCGACGGCGAGTGAGAATGAACAGACATTCTTACCATTTGGTGTTGTTCGTAGTTCTGGATCGCGTGTTAGGCGTCCCATTAGGATGACTTGATTGATGCTTTTTGCCATTGTACCCTCTCTTCTTCAGCAATTATCGGTTCTTATTCTTCGTTCTTTTCTTTTGATTCGGCAAGTGCGGCTTTGGCCTTTTGGTCAACAGTCACAAGGAGATGTCGCAGGACTTCATCGGTGATGTTAAGCGTTGCATCGATCTTGCGAACACCCTGTGCAGGTAGTCGTAGCTCGAAGTAAACGTAGACTGCAAAATCTTCGTGCGCAATGCTGTATGCTAATCGGCGCTTGCCCCAGTTATCTTCTGAAACAATTTCACCACCGTTATTAGTGATGATATCTCGCACTTTGGCGAGCGGTTTTTCCAGATCAATTTCAAGATCCGGATGTAGCAGTACGGTTAGTTCGTACTCTCGCATGGTTTTCCTCCTATGGATCCGCTATTACTAGCAGAGCGACTCTTTTGTCGCAGGTTAATAATACTAGCTAATTATACAACAGCTCAGTCTTTTAAGCAATCAAGGTTAAGGGGTAAGGGCAGGCTTTAAGCCTCTGCCCCGCCGCCAAGAGCGTCTTCGACACTACTAACTAGGACATCACGAGGGCGGGCACCGTCAGCCGGACCGATAATACCCTGTTCTTCCATTGATTCAATTAGGCGAGCCGCACGGCTATATCCGACACGCAGACGACGCTGCAATAGGCTGGCACTGGCTTTACCACTTTCGACAACAACGCGAACAGCATCTTTGTACATATCATCATCACCGCCACCGTCAAAGTCCATTACGACACCGCCCTTGCCATTAATCTGTACCGGCTGAGCAACAATTTCGTCATCATATTCTGGTGGGCGCTGCATGCGCAGATGATCAGTGATCTTTACGACCTCTTCGTCTGTTACCCAAGCACCCTGGATACGCTTAGGCTTGCTCA
>PJQJ01000025.1:40888-41304 GCA_002861585.1 Candidatus Saccharimonadota bacterium
GTACGGCTATCGATTTGGCTTGCAACCGTAAAGGCAATACGAGCCGGGACGTTCGCCTTAATTAGACCGGTAATAACATCAACGCTTGGGCGCTGGGTCGCGAGCACCAGGTGGATGCCAACAGCACGAGCCTTTTGGGCCAGGCGGACAATCAGAGCTTCAACGTCGCGGGCGGCAACCATCATCAGATCAGCTAGCTCATCGATCACGACCACGATATATGGCATCGCGGAATCTTTATTGATCTCGTTGTAGCTCTTAATGTTGCGCAGTTTCTGCTCAGCCAACAACGTGTAACGGCGCTCCATCTCATTCACCGCCCATTTAAGCGCACTAATACACTTTTCGGGTTCAGTAATTACAGGGGTGAGAAGATGCGGAATATCCTCGTATGGCGCCATTTCAACCTGCTTTGG
>PJQJ01000025.1:41542-41624 GCA_002861585.1 Candidatus Saccharimonadota bacterium
GCAGCTTTACGGTTCGGCACTTCTATACCAACGGCTCGTTGTCCGGGGATTGGTGCCTCAATTCGGAGACTCTGCGCCGCCA
>PJQJ01000025.1:41658-44132 GCA_002861585.1 Candidatus Saccharimonadota bacterium
ACGGGTTAGCTTGACGCCGCTTGGTGGTTTTAAGGTGTACTGTGTTACCTTTGGTCCAATATTGGCACCTTCCATCTCGACGGTAATATTGAACTCAGCCAACGTGTCCTTAATGATCTGTGCGTTGTGCTTAACATCGCCAGCATCAGCTGGTGACTGCTTTTTTTCAAGCAATTCTAATCCAGGAGACATCCAGTTTGGGTCGGTTGTTGTCGTTAACGCATGGCCATCGTCAGTAAGTGCCGGTGCATCGGGTTTACGGGCAAAACTATTCTTTAGTGAACTATGACCAGATTGCTTTGGTTCTTCCGAGAAGGTCGTTGGAACGCCCTCGTTTAGCTTTAGCTCGCCAATAGGCGCAGACGCCGTTGCGACGGCAGCATCAGCGGCGACAATCTTAGCAGCTATCTGCTTATTGCTGCGTGCAACTTCATCTTCGCGTGGAATAAGCGCAACAAAGCCATCAAACACTGCCTTTGGTGAGACGCGCAGCACGAAGAGGCTCGTCACAAAAGCCAGAACAGCCAGCACGAGTGCTGATGATTTAACACCCAACACCGCTAACATCCCCTGCCCTACCATCCATCCTATAATTCCGCCACCCTGGCCGGAGGCAGCGAGCTCGTTGCTCTTTGGATCAGTTGCGAACATCTGCATAAAGCCTGCAACCAGCACAATAAAGACAATCGTTGCAAAGCGCATAACAAACGGTAAACGATTATTTTCAGCTTTGAAAATTTCAATTGCGACAAAAATAAAGACTATCGGCACAACAAAGACCGCCCAACCAATAAGGCTCATCGTTGATTGATAGATTGACTGCAGCATCGGACCACCAGCATTAAACATCGCTACCGCGAGCATAAATGCAAAGACGATCAGACCGATTGCACCGACCTGACGCCAAAAACCATTTGGCACGGTATGCTTTGGTGCTGACTTAACTGCTTTCTTGGTTGCTTTTTTTCTTTTTGCCATAAGCTTTTTTGATTATATAACTAGCAGTCTCCCCTTTACAAGGAGTGCGTATAAATATATTGTAGCAGATTTTTCAACAATAATCAAGATGCTTATGCCAAAAATGAAGAAGACCCCGTATCGCTGGCTTGCGATACGGGGCGCCGGAATTTCCGACTTCGATACTACGTACGGAGTATCGCATTCCTTACATGACTACTTTGCCCGGTACTACTTCTCTCGGTGGCAGCGGGTACAGAGCCTCATCCACAGCGCAAAGCGACAGCGACGTCGCGGTAGTGATTGCAGGGTGCTCATGCCACGTTCTGCTCGTTGATTCTCTCACTGAGGAAGTCCTGCATGACCAGAAGAGCGCCCTTGTAGGCCTGGTCCACCCATGAGGGACGTTCGGCGTCTGGATTGAGCGGGTCGTACTCCCACACGTCGAAGCCAAACTTGTTATCGCCGGCGGATCGTTCGACCCACGCTTGCAGGATGAGATCAGCCTCACTCATCGAGATGTCGACCTGGACCCGATCGATCAGCCCGGGTATCTTGGTGGTCTTACTGGTACGGTCGTGCTCGTAGCGAATACGGAGCCGCTGTTCCCGCGCGCTCATCACCTCGAACGGACAGCTCATCCCCTCGAAGGGCCTCAGCTGAGCCGTCGGCGACAGCATGAAGTCCTCGACGCGGAAGCTGACTGTCGGGTGAGCAGTCATATCTGTTCTCCTCCTTGACCCGTGAGCGCAGATTCGCCCACAAGACCTCTATAAGGCCGGGTGCCGTTCTGCAACAGGTGTTACAGGACAGAACCCGGCCTTAAGGCGGTGAACTAATTACTACTATATAATGTAGTTACTACTAAAGCAATAGCTTGTTAGATGTCGTGCGGACGATTATCGGCCGGTACAACGACGTCAGATGCAGGTGTTTGCGGTGTACGGAATGGTTTTTGCTGTTGAGCAGGACGACGGGTAACGTTGTTACGCGTACTGTCGTTGTTGTTAGCTCCTCCATTACCGCCCCCACCACCGATTTCGTTAATAACTGGAATAACGATTGGCGTACGGCGAGTCTGATCGTACAAGATATGCGTAATTTCGTCTTTAATCTCTTTTTTAATGATATCAAGATCAACTTTACGGCCACTGAAGATTCGCGCAACCTTTTGCTTGAGGTACTGACGAATCAATCCCATTAGCTCTTCGGAGTCGCGGAGGTAGATAAAGCCGCGTGAGATGATGTCCGGGCTCGTAAGCAGGCGGCCGCCGTTTTTGCTGACGGTCAGCACAACGACGAACATTCCTTCATTTGCCATGTGGACGCGGTCTTTTAGGACTACTTCGCTAACGACTGCGCCAGAATCATCGTACATGATACCACCGACAGGAACGCGGCCGGTCTTTTTAGCGGTACCGTCGTGGAAGATTTCGACGACGTCACCAGAGTCACAGACAAAGATATTTTCGCGAGGAATATGGCATTCTTTGTGTGCAAGTTCTGCGTTATGCACA
>PJQJ01000025.1:44352-46410 GCA_002861585.1 Candidatus Saccharimonadota bacterium
AGACCACAACATCTGACTGTTTGATCTTAATGTGCTTGTGGGCACCGCTGGCCATACGATTAAGTACGGCGTTGAACTCACCCTGTGAACCAGTACACACAATTGTTACTTTGTTGTCGGGTAGTTTAATGATGTCATCCATCTTCATAATGACGTCTTTTGGAATTTTGATGACACCAGCTCGCAGTGCCACTTCGAGGTTCTGCAACATGCTGTAGCCAGCAAATGCAACCTTGCGGCCATGCGTCTGTGCCTCTTCCAAGATAGTCTGCATACGGTGAATCTGACTTGAGAAACAGCTAATGATGATGCGGCTGTTTTGATAGTTCTCCATCACCTGGCCGAAGCTCTGCTTGATGTCGAGCTCGCCGTGATGGTGAGTTCCTTCTGATTCACAGTTCGTTGATTCGTTCATGAACATCAAGATGCCTTCGTTATCGGCAATCTCTTTCATGCGATCGAGGTCGAACTTTTTACCATCAACCGGAGCGTCTTCAAATCGCCAGTCACCAGAGTCAACAAGAACACCGACTGGGGTACGAATAACGACTGCCGTTGCGTCAGGGATAGAGTGGTTCACGCGAACTAGCTCGATGCTAAAGCTATCACCAAGTTGCACACGCTCGTGAGTCTCAGGATTTAGAACATTGTAGTTTGGTTGGAAACCGCTCGTTGCTTCGTCCATCTGGCGCTGCAACATACCGACGGTAAATTTACTGGCATAGACAGGTGCTGGAATGCGGTGAATAAAGTGACGGAATGCACCAACATGATCCAAGTGACCATGCGTAAAGACGTGGCCACGGATCTTGTGCTTGCGCTCCTCGAGGTATGTGATATCGGGCGTAATGTAGTTAATGCCTGGGTAGTCACCACCCGGGAACAAGAAACCCATATCAATAATGATAATGTCGTTGTCGTACTCGAGGGCCATCATGTTCTTACCGATACCCATTTCACCGAGCCCACCAATTGGAATAACGCGTAGACTTGGTCGATTACCACCCTGCTGCTTTGCGCGGCGCTGGTCTGCCATTGAGAACTGTCGTCCTTGGTAGCCATTGTAAACAGATTTGTTTACAGGAATATCAATCATGTGCTGTGAAGACACCTGATTTACATTCTCAGAAGTGCGGCGCATTGCACGCTGTACTTCACCGCGACGAGTATTTGTGCGGGCTAGTACGGTATTTTGTTGCTGCTGTTGTTGACGACGCTCATTGCCGTTTTGGCGCTTGTTAGCATCGTCTTCTTGAGGTTTGGCTAATCTTCTGCCTCCCATATTTTTCTTTTCTCCTTATGGATAAATATTTTGTTAGTTAATTTGCTTGAGTATTGAAGGAATACTACTAAAATCGTCTAGCAACGTTTGGCGCTGACCAGGATTATAGAGCGCAGCAGCAGGATGATAGAGCGGTAGGACCACCCATGTATCATCACCAGTTGTAATGCGCTTTGGCTGTCCATGGACAAGGGAGATTTTTGCATCGGGCAAAAAGTACTCCATACTGTGCCGGCCAAGCGTGACGATTATTTTCGGTTCAATGATCCGAAGCTGACGGACAAGAAATGGCCAAAATGCCCTCTTCTCCTCCGGCTTTGGATCACGATTGTTTGGCGGACGGTACTTAACAATATTAGTAATATAAATATCCGAACGCACTAAATCAACAGTTGCAAGCATTTCGTTAAGGAACTTGCCAGCGGCTCCAACGAACGGCAACCCCTGATCATCTTCATTTTTACCTGGCGCTTCACCAATAAAGACTATATCGGCGTCAGGGTTACCATCACCCATGACTAGATTGTTCGCTTGCTCAGCTAACTCTGGACAAATATTTTGTTGTTCAATGTCAGATTTAATTTGTTCGAGAAGCTGTTGTTTTGTCACGTAATTGATAAGGCATTAAGTAAAGTAAGTTAATTATATCAAATTATGTCTCTACTGGCAAGCAAGGGATATGGGGTGGTGCGACGTCGCACCACCCGCTCCCCTACAGCTCTTGGAGTTGCCTGATCAGCGCCTGCTTATCGGCGGGGTCGGTTGCCGAACGAAGC
>PJQJ01000025.1:46672-51939 GCA_002861585.1 Candidatus Saccharimonadota bacterium
TCGCCCCGGGCCGGTTGGCCTAGGGCGAGGGTCCTTCCCAGAAGCGCCGTGCACTGTTTCAATGGAACTGTGCCTTGTGGCACGTCACCAGCTTGAACAGTGCGACCACAGGGGTCAGCGCCAGGATGATGAGGTCATCGACCCAAAGCGGGAGCGTTGCTCCGTTGAGACCGTAGTGCTTGCACACTTCGGCCGTCAGAGGGTCGACTTCTGCTAGTGGATCAGCAATCAGGAATCGCATCGTGCTCTCCTTGAGCGCCGGGATGGGACACCCTTATCACACTCCTCCTGCCCTCGATTGTCAATAGACTCGTAGCCTACTGCCTATTCTGCATCCTTCATCGAAAGGTTGAGGCGACCGCGGTCGTCAATAGCAAGTAGCTTTACGCGAACCTTGTCACCTTCGTTTACCACGTCGGTTACCTTTTCGACGCGCTCGTCTTTAAGGGCGCTAATATGCACCAATCCGTCAAAGCCAGGCATAATATTTACAAAGGCGCCGAATTCCATAATCTTTACAACAACACCGTTATAGGTCTTGCCGACCTCAGGTTCTTCAACGAGTGATTTAATCCAATCAACTGCTGCTTGAATTGATTTTTCATCAACCGCAGCAACGGTCACAAGGCCATCATCTTTGATGTCGATCATTGCGCCGGTTTCAGAGGTGATCTTATTGATGGTCTCACCACCCTTACCGATGATTGCACCAATTTTTTCTGGCTTTACCATCAGTTTTTCAATACGAGGGGCGTAAGGGCTTAGTTGTGGACGAGACTCTGCAATTGTCTCTAGCATATGCTGCAAAATATGCGCGCGTCCGTCTTTGCCCTGCTCAAGTGCCTTTCGCAGTATCTCAACAGGCAGACCATGAACCTTCATATCCATCTGGAGCGCAGTGATACCCTTTTGAGTACCAGTCACCTTAAAGTCCATGTCGCCAGCAAAGTCTTCAGCGTCAGCAATGTCACTTAAGATATATGGCGTATCGCCGTCCATCATAAGTCCCATTGCAATACCGCTTACCGGTCGCTTTAGTGGTACACCTGCATCCATCAGTGCCATACAGCTTGAGCAGGTTGCGGCCATACTGGTGCTACCGTTTTGACTCATGATCTCAGTTACTGAACGGATGGTGTATGGAAATTCTGATTCATCTGGTAGGACTGCCGTCATCGCTCGCTCAGCCAGGTAGCCGTGACCGATTTCGCGTCGTCCAGGTGAGCCAAGGCGACGAACTTCGCCAACAGTGTAGCCAGGTGCGTTGTAGTGGTGCATATAGGTACGCTCATCATCAGTTCGCTCCATTGTGTCGACTACCTGAGCAAAGCTCAGAGGTGCCAAGGTAACGATATTAAGCGCCTGCGTTAGTCCACGAGTAAAGAGGCTTGAACCATGGGCGCGTGGCAGAATACCAACTTCGCTTGAAAGCTGACGAATTTCGGTTAGCTTACGGCCATCGGGGCGAATCTGCTCCTCAATAATGCCCTTACGCACATCTTTATGAACAGCATTAGTGAAGGCTTCGTGATAATCAGCCTTACGAGCTTCAAATTCTTCACCAAGCTCAGTTTCAAATGCCTGGTTGAACTGATCTTGCAGCTTATTGATAAGTTCTTTGCGCTCACCATAATGGACTCGGTACTCTGGAGTGAGCTTACCCTTCATCCACTCATTGACGCGGGCTTGAATGTCAGGATCAGGCAGCACTAACTCGTACTCCTTCTTAGTTACTCCGACACGATCAACTAGTTGCTGCTGCAGTTCGATCGCAGGCTGATATGCTGCTTGAGCAAATGCAATTGCATCAATAATTTGTTCTTCGCTAACTTCTGAGGCACCAGCTTCGACCATCATGACGCCGTTTTTTGTTCCAGCAACAACAAGATCTAGATCACCGGTGTTCAGCTGCTCAGGAGTGGTGAATGCTTTGAGCTCTCCATCAACAAGACCAACACGAAGCCCGGCAACTGGGCCTTCAAACGGTTCCCCTGTCAGCATAAATGCTGCACTCATAGCGATCATCGCAACCATATCAGGACGAAATGCCGGATCCATGCTAAGAACACTGGTGACACCCTGGACTTCGCGGCGGTAGCCTTTTGGCCACAGCGGACGGATTGGACGATCAATAAGACGACCAATCAAGACGGCGTCATCACTCGGACGACCTTCGCGCTTAATAAAACGTGAGCCGCTTATCTTACCAGCTGCATAAAACTTTTCTTCATAGTCGATACTAAGTGGAAAGTAATCCATGCCTGCAATAGACTTTGGACTGACCATTGCTGTAGCAAGTACAACGGTATCACCATATCGCGCTAGCACGCTGGCGGTCGAGCGGAAGCCGACACGGTTTACTTCGAGGCTGAGTGTTCGGCCACAGAGTTCAGTTGAAACGGTAATAATATCCTTACCGAGAGGATTGATAGTTGTTCCCATGGGAAATACTCCTTGTTTAGTCGCAAACCTGTCGCTTTAAGTAACGGGTGTTCAGAAAAACGTTTTTCCCAACATCCACCACTTAAAACTCGTTCAATGGTCTGCATACATACTATTGTAAAACTTTTAGCAGCGCCCGTAAAGGCAGGCGGGGTCCCGTAAAGAGAAAGAACCCCGCGGAGGCTAGTGCCGTTTGCGGGGTTCTTCTTCACATTACTGCCCTGTAGAAGGCTTAAATGAAGTACCAAATAGTACCGTCGCTTAAGAAGTCCTGGCTTTGCCACTGCGCGTTGACTGAAGCCGAGGCCGATGCATCAATAGTCGTTCCAGACGGAGGCACGACCAGAATCGCGTTTGTCGTTGAGTCAACTTTTTTAACACGCACCCTGGCGCCGTTGCTGACAGCTGGCAGAGTGACCGTAAAGCCACCAGCACCCGCATCGCAGATGAGCGCCTCGTGAGTTTTGGCGGTATAAGCTGCGTTTATCCTGATCACGTTTTCAGTGCCTGTTGCGCTACTTGCGATAGTTATATCTGTCTTATTACCCGCACTATCATCAGCAGCTGTGATAGTGATGTTTGACCCGGCTATAAAGTTAAGCCGTTTTCGCGTAGCCCGTAGTGTACCACCCTGTGCTACCTCTATCTTTTGCGTCGTAGAATCATTGGTCACACTAAGAGTGCGGTTTACTGTTAGGTCGCCGCCGCCAGTAAGGCCAGTACCGGCAGATATAGTCGTGGTCTTATCCACCTTGCCAGCTACCGTCGTGTTTGCTGCGACTCGTGCTTCAGTGTAGTAAAGGTTCGTGCCCTCACTGATGTGCGAGGTTGTCAGCGTCACGACACCGGTCTGTCCGTTCACGCTCGTAACAGCATCGGTTGGCGTTGAGAGCTCAGTCCAGTCGGCCATTGTTTTAGCTGTACCGCCGTTATGAATAAATGTCTTTTTCAAATCAGAACGAACCGCGACATCACCCTCTTGGGCTGCAAGCGCAAGCTGTTCAGTCTGGTTTGCCACAGTTGAGATATCCGTCAGGGCAAGGGCTGGCAGCTGAGCAACTGGTACCTTACCGTCAGAATCGAGTGACGCCACGCCACCAGCAGCACCCTTTTCATTCGTGTTTAGCTTAGCATTAAGGGCTGTTTGAGTTGCACTACTGATCGGCTTATTGGCGTCGCTCGTGTTATCGACGTTACCCAACCCTACATCAGTTTTCGCTAACGAAACAGCACCCGTTTGTCCGTTCACACTAGTGACAACATCGGTCGGTGTCGCTAGCTCTGTCCAATCTGCTAATGTCTTAGCTGTACCGCCGTTATGAATAAATGTCTTTTTCAAATCAGAACGAACCGCGACATCACCCTCTTGGGCTGCAAGCGCAAGCTGTTCAGTTTCACTCGCTACAACAAAGACATCAGTCATGGCAATAGCTGGCAGCTGACTGGAAGGGATTTTACTATCTGATCCAAGAGTAGCCACACCGCCGGCAACCCCCTTTTCAGAAGAAGTAATCTTCGTACCCAGGGCCGTATCTACCTCTGTTTTGGTGTAGACATCAGCACTGTTTGCTTTTATAGATAGTCCTGGGACCGTCGGAACGGCGGCTGTCCCACCTAGATCACCTGCTAGCTGCACGATACCTTTCGTCGTCGTGCTAGCATCCGATGGCGCAGCATTGGCTGCGTTTCGCCATTTTAGTATCCCGGCGTCAAAATAGAGCAACTCGCCTTGTGCAACATTATTCAATGCAACATCACTACTTGTGCTAATACTACTACTCCCGCCACTACCAGGAATATACGTCATAAAAACCCCCACCCTCATTACAATTACGCTTATTGTATCAGAAAAAAGAAAGAACTCCGCTTATTTGCGGAGTCCTAGTTTGGCGATTAGTCCCTGATACTCTTCGTAACTCTTGGCTTCGAGATATTTGAGCAACCGCTTTCGTCGGCCGACCATCTGTAGGAGTCCGCGACGAGCCATTTGATCGTGCTTGTTCTCTTTTAGATGAGCGGTGATTTCCTTGATGCGAGTCGTCAAAACAGCAACTTGAACCTGAGTAGAACCAACATCCGTTTTGTGGACTTGGTTGTCAGAGATAACCTTTGTCTTGTTCTCACTACTAATCATATCTGAAATACTGTAACACAACTGATGTGCAACAGCAAGATTGTTCTACCCAATCCGCCCTAATAGATACTCTTTACCAGTTGCCAATTATACGATGAGGTCTCCTGCCACTACCCATTCGTCAGTAGCTCGTTTGCGCAGCATCGCTGTACTGTATTGCTCCGCAACTTTTAACCGTCCGCCTGGACTACGAAGCGTTACGCCTGTCGCTGCAGCAAAACTGACCTGACCCGTACCAGCTTGATAGATTTCTATAAGCGTACCGACTGGAAATGCAGTAGTCGCATTAGCTGGCACGGTCACCACGACGGCACTCGTAGCAGATGTTTCAAGGACGGTACCAATGTGCGCTAACTCCAGGGTTATTGCTGTTGCGCTACTCGTTGTTGCAGTGACAAAGTCAACGTATCGCTTCGTTGTTAAGTCGGTAGGAGCCGTTGGATCCGCAGCGTTGGCTGCCGTTTGAGCACCGAAGTTAACAGAAGCCGTTGGTTGTGCGAGCTGGTCAAGCCGTGGAGTGGCTACGAGGGCATTCTTCCATTTAGCAATTGCTGAATCGTACGTAAGTACCTCATTATTAGCAACGTTATTGAGCGCAACATCGCCGCTCGTGGATACCTTACTGCTTCCGCCGCCACCAGGGACATATGTCATATCCTAACCCTCACTAAAGTTATTTTTTGCTTATGGC
>PJQJ01000025.1:52156-56435 GCA_002861585.1 Candidatus Saccharimonadota bacterium
CTCCCGTCTCGAGCCGTTCACCAATGTCTTGAGCAAGCGTACGAATGTACGTGCCGCTACTAACGTGCGTTCTGATCCGAAGGTACGGATATGCGTATTCTAGAATATCCAGCGAGTGGATCGTGACCTGACGGACTGGGATTTCAGGAATCTCACCCTTTCGGGCGAGATCATAGGCTCTTTGCCCATTGATTTTGATAGCCGAAAATATTGGCGGCGTCTGCTCAATTAGACCGTTGAAGGCAGCGCAAGCCTCGCGCACTTCCTGTTCACTCGGAACCCGACTATTAACATTGGTTAACTCTCCTTCTGGATCGCCAGTCGTACTGGTCTGTCCAAGGCAAATAACCGCTTCGTACGTCTTATCGAGTTTTGAAAACCGACTCGCTTCGCGGCAGGCTTTGCCAACGACAATAATCATCAGGCCAGTTGCAAATGGATCCAGTGTGCCGGTGTGTCCTACTTTGACCTTTTTACCAGCCTCTTCGCTTAGTCGCCGACGAACCCGCGCAACAACCCCAAAGCTGGTCATGTGCGTTGGTTTATCAATAAGTAAAATACCGTCTTTTAGATCATTCATATAGTTTTAGTATACCGTTTTCGTCCTTTTGGACTCATCAGCGACGATACACATCATCGGAACGGATTGACGAAAGGAATGGTGCTCTATGGTCCCTTCGCTTCATCCGTATGGTGCTGATGCGTTCAGAATAGAGTACATCCTGCTAACCTACAGATGAGTGAATGGAACGGATGTGAGAGGCAGTGCTGAGGAGTGTCTTACTAGACGATGACCACTAGGTGGTCATTCTTGTCGCGCACCTCGTACCCGAGCGCCCGAATGAGGGCTGCTGCCGTCTGGTGGGACTTCGGCTCAGTGATGCGCACCTGAATGCGCTCTGAGGGCTCAGAGCGCCACTCGAGCGACCAGTGCTCGCACTTCCGGTCGCTGGTGGTACCAGCATCGCCGGCCTCGTAGATCATCTCTCCGAGATCGGTCAGAAGCCCCGCCATAGCGATCGCCATCCCAGCTCGAGCGCTCTGCTCGTAGGTGACGTTCCGCTGGTCCATTCCGGGGAGCGACATCTGTCGCACCTTTCTTTCGTCGGTATCTACAAGCGGTTGCCTGCAGATAGCAATACTATATCATTCTTTACAAATTACTCAATAATCTATACTTAAGAATATGAGAAAACTCTTTGGCATTTTTGCCCACCCTGACGACGAAGCCTTTGGGCCATCGGGTACCCTCCTAAAAGCCGCCCAGGAAGGCACCGAGGTACACCTGCTCTGCCTTACCGCCGGTGAAAATGGCATGAATATCGATAATCACTCGCACTTAAAAGAGGTGCGCTTACATGAGTGGCAAAAGGCTGGCGAGCTCATTGGTGCAACGAGCCAACAGTACTTTGGGTTCGAGGATGGCACGCTGAACAACAACCTGTTTCATACTATTGCTAGTGCTATTGAAGCCCATATAATGACGATCCTCACAAAGGAGCAGCAGGAAGGAACAGAGGTTTCGTTTCTCACTTTTGAACCGTCAGGCATCTCCGGTCATATTGATCATATAGTAGCTAGTATGGTGGCTAGTTACATTTTTTATCGATTAAAAGAGATGCCACCAACAGGGGTAGTAATGAAAGAGCTTCACTTCTTCTGCCTGCCAGAATCTGCTCTTCCCTCCCCTAATACATCATATGTTTTTATGCCGAAAGGGCGAACCACTGAGGAGATAGCATTGACCGTTGATGTGAGTGATGCACTAGAAGAAAAGCTCGCTATTATGCGAGCTCATCATTCACAGCGCAGCGATGCGGAGATGATTATCAACTCCTTTAGTGAATCGCTTACACGGGAGAACTTCCTGCTTGGCTAGCACCACCTATTGGCTAGGGATGCGGAACTGGCCAGGGTCATTGTTCTGTGCAGGCGGTTGCTGCTCTGGCTGAGGTGCAGGTTTCGGCACATCAGGCAGCGCTAGCGGATCAGCAAAGGGCGTCTCAGTTGAACCTGATGCCGGCTGTGCTGGCTCAGGAAGTGGCGGCAGTGTACTAAAGTCTGGTAGTGGCGGCAGAATTGATGCGTCAAGCTCAGGTGGTTTTGGTGGTAGTTCGGTTGCCTCCGGTTGCGGTGCCTCTGCTGGTAATGGAGTCGCTTGTTCAGCAGCTGGCTCGCCAAATGCTGCGGTTACGGCATCTCGGGCCTGATCAACATGCATAGCAGATTGATCGGCTGGTACGGCAAGGCGGCTAGCAGCAGCCTCAGCGTGAGCTTTCGCCTCCAAATCTTCAAGTGAAGGACCGTCGTGTGATTCGTGAGTTTTTTTCTGCTCAATCTCTGCAGTCGTCGAATTTATCTGCGGTGACACAGCTGGCATAGGCGGTTCTTCATAATGAAGATTGAAATCAGTGCTAATTGGCGCAGCGCCAGGAATAAGCTCTGGAGTCTCATCACTGTCCTCATGACTGAGTAGTAGATGCTTTCGGTTGTTCTCCTGCTCTTTGATGGCGTCATCAAGCGCTTGCTGAGACGTAGCGCTGAGGGCGCTGCCCATCTGAGGCGGTTCAGCCTGCTCGCCCATCCATGATGGCTTTGCGCTACGGATCATACTACTACTCTTGTCGTCACCGAGATCTTTAGGCTTTGGAAGTGATGATGCGCTTACCGGCGTCGCCTCGATTTCTAATTCTTTTTCTAAATCAGCAATCGCTGGTACCGGCGCTGGCATACGAGCAGATAATTGTTGGCCCAGCTCAGCCTCAGAGGCTAATGTCTCAGCTTCAACCACCGCCTCTTTACGGCGCTCCTCTATCGGGTCATGACGGACATGCATTTCTCCGTTCTTATGTGGGAGCTCCTCATCGGGTTTACTCTTTTTGGCTGCTTGAGTCTTCTCTCGAGGAATACTTAGCTCGTCCTTATGAGAGGGGCTTGATTTCTTCGAAGATTGATCTGTTCGTTGCGCAAAACTGCCGTCATCATGCTGCAGCTTCGTAGCAATTAACTGCTGGTTAGCACCTGCCGCCATTAGTTGAGCTGACATTGTCATAACTCGTGGCGTCGTGTGCTGGTTAGAGAAGCGTTCTGTCGCCGACACAATACCGGTAAGAAGTGCGGTTGCAATCTGCTCATCGAGTAGTTTTGGTTCTAATGCTTCACTAAGACTCATTAGCATTTCGCAGAGGCTACTGGCATTGCTGTCCTGCCAGTCAACAGATCCAAGGCTGCTTGTACCGTTTTTAGCATTAATAGTCACTACCGTCGCATCATGCAAGATACGACCGTGCGCGGCAATGGCCCTATCAAGATCGTCACTTTTAGTGACGCCAAGCGCAATAACAAGTTCGATATTAAAATCACCTTGGCTAAACTGCAGGTCTTCCTGGGTAATTGTCGTACGATACGGCGTAATAAAGATACGCACAACATCATCCTCTACTTTATAGCGAAGACGATCCGCCTTCTCTTTATCGAGTGCGATAATAAAATCGCGGAGACTATTAACGGTACTTTCAAACGTCTTATCTGCCTGCAAAAATTGTATCTCTTTTGGCAGTTCACCACTAAAAACCGCTGTTGCATGCTTATCAATCTTGTTAAGCATTAACGTCAGCGCAAGTGCGGCGGAAAGTTCATCAACTGACGGATTGGTACTGACCGTCACAAGAATGTTTGTCACACCCTTGATCTGCTCAACAGTACTCTGCTTCGCGTTACCCTCTTGCATGTCATTGCCCTTGCTTTGTTTTTGATTTTATTTAGAGAATCTATGCATACTGTACCATAAGGGCTTCTTAGGAGTCAACAAAGAATTCCTCAGAGGTCACCCCTTTACTTCCAGAGAGTTTTTCGGTATAGTAGATCGCTGATTAACCTACTAATTTTTAAGAGGCTTTTTAAACACTTATGCCAATCATCAAATCAGCTATCAAGCGAATGCGCCAGACAGCAAAACGACGTGCTCGTAATGTCAGCACTAAGCGTGACATTAGGACTGCGGTCAAAGAATTCATAACAACTCCATCAGCAAAAGGTCTTAGCGCTGCTCAGTCAGAGATCGACACCGCTGTAAAAAAAGGCCTTCTTAAGCCAAACACCGCTTCACGCCGCAAGGCTGGCTTAGCTAAAGTTGCTAAAGAAGCTGGCGTTAAAGCTGAAGCTCCTGCTAAAAAAGCGGCCCCAGCAAAGAAAGCAGCTGCTCCAAAGGCTGCTGCACCAAAAGCCGCTCCAGCTAAAAAGCCTGCTGCAAAAAAACCAGCTGTAAAAAAGAGCGATA
>PJQJ01000025.1:56971-58517 GCA_002861585.1 Candidatus Saccharimonadota bacterium
GATCAAGTCCCACTCGAGCAATAAGATGTGCGGCGTCTTTTGGAGTGATCGTTCGCTTGCGCTGAGCTCCGTAGGCAATGACCCACTTTCTCGCTGATGGTTCGTCCAGTTCACGCGCCTCGAACAATACTGCGTGTTGCTGCAGCAGCTTAAAGGTACGTGTCCGCTTATCTGGGCTTGGCTGAACAATAACAAGATGAACTTCATCCGGTACTCGCTCCATCCATTCTCCCAGGCTGTCCCAAAGTGCCCTTTGTTGACCAGGGCTTCGCAGTATAACCATACGCTCAGAACTAAATAGCGATACCCCTTGTAGTAACTCGCCTAGTCGCGCTGGAGCAAGGTCATCGCCGTCGAACTTCTCGACGCCAGCTGGACCGAACTGCTCTTCAAAACTCTCCTGAAGGCGCTGCACCTCAGATTGTAGCGCGAATCTATTTGAGCCAAATAAAAAGGTTATCATTTCACTGTCCCCTGCTCGCTTTTTTGATCGATATCAACAGGACGCGGTTGGCATACAGGACACACATGAGTTCCGCGGCCAGCCACTCGTATCTTTTCAATCTCGCTACCACACACAAGACACGCTTTACCGGTGCGGCGAAATACCTTAGCGAATGTCAAATAGCTGCCTCGCTTACCTTCGGCGTCAACATAATTTCTGTCGGTTGATCCACCCTGAGCAATTGAAAGCGCGAGCACCTCTTTGATGGCATGATGCAGTGCGTCGAGCTGTCTATCTGCGACGTCCTTAACACGAGTTTCTGGATGTATCCTAGCGTCAAACAACGATTCATCAGCGTAGATATTACCGATGCCGGCTAAGACGGTCTGGTCTAAAATTGCTGCTTTGATGGTCGTATTCTTTCTGCGAGCAATCCGCTGCTTGAACACCTCCGTTGTAAAGAGGTCACTCAACGGTTCTGGTCCAACCCGTTTCATAAAGTCAATGTTCGGCACCTCTACTGTTGGCAGCAGACGAATCCAACCAAATTTACGTTGATCATTGAAGAATAATTTTGATCCATCTGCAAAAGAGAGAACAACTCGCGTTGAGCGATCAGGCAGCTCACCAACCAAGCTGTCGTTTGGATGCCCCGCACCAAATGTCCTTTCACCTCGATAGACCAACTGCCCTGTCATCTTTAGATGTATCACCAGTGTGTACTCAGTTGAAAGATCGATCAGCAGTACTTTCGCCCGGCGTGAAACATCTACCACTTTTGAACCTACCAAAAAGAGGCGTACATCATCAGGTGCATTTGGAAAGCTTTTTGGTGTGTCGTGCGTGATGCTAACAATTGTTTTGCCTATGATGAGGCGGTGCAGCCCACGACGAACGGTTTCAACTTCTGGTAACTCTGGCACTGCAGATAGGACTCCTTCCCTCTAGTATAGCAATGTAGCGGTATAGATCGTGGTCTATCTACCAGCTGAACTTCGACTTCGCACCACTCTGGACGGCTTGGCCACCGCGCAGATGTTGTTCTACTGTTAGAGCAGCAGGACTGCCGCCCCCTCCGCCACTGGCAGTGGTGATTTCCGG
>PJQJ01000018.1:0-3813 GCA_002861585.1 Candidatus Saccharimonadota bacterium
ATTTGCAAGCTTCGATATGTTCAAAAGCTATAGCGATCGCGGCGATCAATTTGTGGCTGCAGTTGAAGCGTTAGTCGCAAAGTAGCGAATTCGCTCTGCGATAGCAGCTGTTGGCTCTAGTACCTCGGCTTTCCCTGCGCTCAGTTCCGCTATTGAATCTTCAAGCGCTAGGTAATGTGTACATGCTAAGACAATTTGATCAGTTCCCTCTTCAAGAAGAGGGGTGAGAACCGATTTGATATCAACATCATGTCCATGCTCTATCTGCTCAGCCCAGTTCGAGCAATCAGGTTCGATAACTCGGATGTCCCGGGCCCATTTGTCTTTGAGCTTTTTGTAGCGATCACTTGCGATTGTAGCCGGCGTAGCGAGAATCGCAATAACCCCCGTCTTTGTTCGTAATGAGGCGGGCTTGACCATAGGTTCGAAGCCAATAAAGGTCTGTTCGGGGAATTCTAACCGAAATTGATCAACAGCCGCAGCGGTTAATGTGTTGCAGGCAAGCACAATAACATCACACTGCTCGGCAAAGAGAGGAGCAAGCGCTGCTTTTGCTAACTGATAAATCTCCTGTGAAGAGCGTGATCCATATGGAACATGAGCGGCATCATCGGCCACGATAAAGGTATACTCCGGAAATAGTATCTGTAGACGCTCGGCAATAATATGACCACCTCGCCCAGAATCAAAGACGCCAATTTTCATATAATATAGTATACGCTTTTGCAGCTCATTAGACGATATAGGTATAATAAAGTGCAATGCATGATCTCATAACCCAGCTACAACAACTGCAAGACAGCGCAAATCAAGCCTTGGCTCAAATTAACGCACCTGCTCTGCAGCAAGAGATCACCGCACTTGAGGAGCAGCTAGCGCATCCAAATGTGTGGAATAACGCTGCCGAAGCTCAGCAAAAGAGCAAGCGGCTTGCTAAGTTGAAGGCGCGTCATGATCCATGGCGAATGCTGGCGGATCAGGCTGCAGAGTTAAAAGAGCTTGCTGAACTAGACGATACCTCGATGCAGGGGGAGCTAACTAGCCAAGCGCACGCTCTTATTGGTCAGTATGAGTCACAGAAACTCGAGCTGCAGCTCTCTGGTCAGTTTGATGACCACGATGCGATTCTGCGTCTCAGTGCCGGTGCCGGCGGAACAGATGCCCAAGACTGGGCAGAGATGCTACTGCGGATGTACCTGCGTTGGGCAGAGAAGAGCGGTATGAAGACAGAGCTCATCGAGCAATCAGCTGGTGATGAAGCTGGCATAAAGAGTGCCGTTGTTAGTGTTAGCGGACCATTTGCTTATGGAAAGCTGCAGTCTGAGCACGGTGTCCATCGTTTAGTCCGCTTAAGTCCTTTTAATTCCGATAACCTTCGTCAAACCAGTTTTGCTCTTGTCGAGGTGCTCCCGCAGATTGATGCACCCGAAGAGGTGCAGATTGATGATAAAGACCTTAAGGTAGATGTGTTCCGAGCCGGTGGTCACGGTGGGCAGAGTGTCAACACGACTGATTCTGCAGTGCGCATTACGCATCTGCCAACCGGTATCGTTGTTAGTATTCAAAATGAACGTTCACAGCTACAGAACAGGGAAACAGCTCTTAAAGTCCTGCGCTCAAAACTAGCGCAGCTACAGATTGAACAACACCAAGAAGATTTAGCGCAGATTAAAGGGCCGACACAATCAGCCGAATGGGGAAGTCAGATACGAAATTACGTCCTGCACCCATACAAGCTGGTAAAGGATACTCGTACAAAGTTCGAGGTGCGTGATGCAGACGCTGTTTTAAACGGTGATATTGATGCATTTATCACAGCCTTTTTGCAAACAAAAAGCATTACTTAAATCGTTTGCATGCTTGTGGTAAAATAGATTACGATGATTCTGTTAGATCGGGTGACTAAAGTGTATAAAAAAGACGGTAAGCCAGCGCTTAACCGTATCTCTCTTCATATTGAACCAAATGAATTCGTTATCCTCGTCGGTACCAGCGGTGCTGGTAAATCAACGCTCCTGAAGCTGCTGACTCGTGAGGAAAAACCAACCAGCGGCAAGATTGTCGTGGGTGGCATTGATTATGACACCTTGAAAGACAAGCACATTCCGTTGCTTCGTCGTAAGATCGGTACTGTATTTCAGGACTTTAAACTGCTACCGCAGCGAACGGTTTTTGAGAATGTTGCCTTTGCTCTCGAGATTGCCGGCATGACCAATAAGGAGATCCGGACCACCGTTCCAAAGGTGATAGAACTCGTTGGACTGACTGGAAAAGAGGATCAATTCCCGCACCAGCTTTCAGGTGGTGAGCGACAACGCGTCGCAATTGCTCGTGCTGTTGTCCGTCAGCCAAAAATTCTTATTGCCGATGAGCCTACCGGTAACCTTGATCCGAAGCACAGCTGGGATATTGTTAAATTACTAGAAAAGATTAACCGTTACGGAACAACCGTCCTTCTGACCACCCACAATGCAGAGATTGTTAATAAACTAAAGCGTCGCGTGATCACGATCGATCACGGTAAGATCGTTTCTGATCAGGCGCAGGGAAGTTACCGACAATGAGCCAGGGAAAACCTTCAGCTACTAATTCACTTGGAAATACGCGTACTCGTCGCCAATGGCTGACGTTTATGCGCATGTGCCGTTATGGAATCAACAACTTCTCACGTAATGCTTGGTTAACGACTGCCGCAACGGTAGTTATGGTTGTAACATTACTGATCGTCTTGAGCTCCCTGGTTGCGCGTAATGTTTTTGCCGATACTATCAATGATCTTCGTCAAAAAGTTGATGCATCAGTCTACCTGCGCGACGACCTAAGTAGCCGGGATCGTCAAAAGGTAGTTGATCTCTTTCGAGCTAACCCGCTTGTAACGGATGTGAGCTATATTAGTAAGGAAGAGGCGCGTGAAAGCTTTGCCCAAGAAGATGATCGAACACTCGACGAACTTCAGGCCCTGACCGAGGCCACGGAAAACCCGCTGCCCGCGAGTCTTCGTATTAAAGTATCTGATCCGGCTCGACTGAATGAGCTAGACCCCGTTCTTAATAACAGCACCGTAAGGGCTGCACAGCATCCTGAGTACGAATCAACCCTTACCGGTCAGAGGCGAGACAGTATTGATACTATCGGACGAATAGCCTCCTTTACTGAAAGGGCAGGGCTCGCGCTATCATTGATTGCTGTCATAATATCAATACTTATTATCTTTAACACTATTCGCATGGCGATATTTAACCGACGCGACGAAATTCACATGATGCAACTTATTGGGGCTAATAAGAGCTTCATTCAAGGTCCATTTATTGTCGAGGGTGTTATGTATGGCGTACTTGCAGCTATAATCACAACGCTTATTGCTTATCCAATCATCCTGACACAAGCTGATAAATTAGCTCAGTACGAGGTGATGGTGCAACCGACGCTTGCTTTTCTTAAGAGTTATCCACTATTAATCCTACTGGGACTTATCCTTGTTGGTTCACTTATTGGAATTATCTCCTCGTTCCTGGCGATCCGTCGATACCTGAGAGTGTAGTAGAATCCGCAGTCACGTTGAGAGTAGAGCGGTGTACTGGTATAATGGTATTTGATGTCCTGAAAACATCAATTAAATGTTAGAAATCTTACAAAGCTCAATTACATTCGGCCATTCCGTTATAGCACGGACGGAAAAACAGGTCTTGACGCTTATGCTTAACTGTGCTAATTTGGGGATAACTTTTATGAACAAATCCACCACAATATCGTTCAAAAGAGCTGTAACTTCGTCTGCACTAATTGCAGCCGCAGTCATGATGGTGATATCAA
>PJQJ01000018.1:3845-5484 GCA_002861585.1 Candidatus Saccharimonadota bacterium
GATCAGATTAACGCTCTTGAAGCTGAAATGAACCGCTTCCAGGCTGAAGCTGGCCGACTACGCGGCGAGGCTGACAGTTTGCAAAACGCCATCAATGCTATCAACGCAGAGAAGGCAGCCATTCAGGCAAATATTCAGGTAAGTGAAGCGAAGATCGCTCAATTACGCAGTGAGATCCAAACAACTGAAATAAAGCTTAACAAGCAAAAAGATTTCCTAGGTCGTGCACTTGCTAAGATGTACGTCGAATCATCTGTCAGCGAGCTCGAGATGATGGCTAGCAGTAAGAGTCTTGGTGACTTTATGGACAAGCAGGAATATCGAACTGCTGTTCAAAATAAGATCCAATCTTCGATTAAAGAGGTAAAGACTCTTAAGACCAAGCTTGATAAGCAGAAGAAAGAAGCTGAAATTGTTCTGCAAGACCAGCAAAAGCAGCGTGAAGCGCTTGTTGCAAAAGAGGCTGAACAGGCACAGCTACTCGCTCAGACGCAAGGCCAAGAGGCGAACTACCGCGAATTAGCTGCTTCACGAAGCGCTGAAATGTCGCGAGTCCGTGCTGAGCAAGCGGCTGCATACGCTGCCTATACTCGCCGAAGTGGCATCTCTATTCGTGCTGGTGACCCAAGTCGCGGCGGTTATCCATCAGTATGGGCGAATGCTCCATTAGACAGTCTTGTTGATAACTGGGGTATGTACAACCGTGAGTGTGTCAGTTACGCTGCCTACAAAGTTGCTGCTTCTGGTCGTCATATGCCGTACTGGGGTGGTGTTGGTAACGCTTACGAATGGCCAGGTAATGCCCGCGGTGCCGGTATCCCAGTTGGAAGCACTCCACGAGTAGGATCGGTAGCCGTCTGGGGTATTGAAGACATCGGTGGTGTTGGTCACGTCGCTTACGTCGAAGGTGTTAACGGTGATGGTAGCGTTGAAGTCAGTCAGTATAACTACGGTGTTAGTGGCGCATACTCAACGATGACCGTTCCTGCCGGACAGGCTCGTGCGCTAGAGTACATCTACTTCTAGTAAATCGCTAAACATTAGCATTCCGAAACCGTCACACCTCGTGCTACTATGGGGTGTGACGTTTGCTTTTATCTTAAGGAGGGTTCATGAATAATACTGACGATCAGTCGCCAGTAACTGAAAGAACGATCAGTGATAGACTTAAAAAACGAACTGTATCAATGCCTACGTTTCTTATGTCGATACTAGCGGTCTTTTTAGTAGGATTTACATTAGGCACCAGGGCGCATCTGCTCTCGTTGCCGTTTGGTGATGATAGGGGAGAGGTTGCAAACCTCGACTTATCGCCAGTACAGCGGACATATGATGTCCTGCGCGAAAAGTACGATGGTGATATGGATAGTGCAAAATTGATTGAAGGTGCACAGCGAGGTCTTGTCGCAGCAGCAGGGGACCAGTACACAACGTTTTTCAGTAAGGACGAAGCCAACGAGTTCTTCAATGATCTTGAGGGGCAGTTTAGTGGTATTGGTGCGGAGCTTGATAAGCGCGAGAACAAACTTATCGTTGTTTCCACGATTGACGGCAGCCCAGCACGAAAGGCTGGTTTGCAAGCGAATGACGTGATTGTTGCCGTGAATGACGAAGAGGCGACGACATGGAGCGTTGAACA
>PJQJ01000018.1:5794-6349 GCA_002861585.1 Candidatus Saccharimonadota bacterium
GAGAACAAGGTAGTCGTTACTGAGAAGGGCCGTGAACGGCAAAACGAAACGAAGACCGGCAGCAATGCTCCGCTTAAAGGTGTTCCAACGGTTGTCCTAATCGACGGCGGTAGCGCTAGTGCGAGCGAGATCCTAGCGGGTGCTCTAAAGGACCACGGAGCAGCGACTCTGGTTGGCGAGAAGACCTTCGGTAAGGGAAGCGTTCAGCAGGTGGAGACACTCCCTGACGGCGGACAACTAAAGGTAACGGTTGCGAAGTGGTATACGCCCAAAGGTCGCAACATCAGCAAAGAAGGCATTGAACCTGATGTGAAAGTCGGCTTTAGTGCAGAGGACCGAACCGCTAACCGTGATCCACAACATGATAAGGCTCTTGAGATAGTGAAGGGTCTTAATCAGTAGAACAATCAGCTAAAACGGTGTACACTGGATCAAAAGACCATAAGGAATATGAAGAACATGGAACATAAGAAAAAAATCCTACTTGTTGAAGATGACATGGCGCTTGCTAACGTGTACACCTCTCGGCTGGAACTTGAGGGCTTCGACGTCCGT
>PJQJ01000018.1:6572-6822 GCA_002861585.1 Candidatus Saccharimonadota bacterium
AGTCCCAGGTCGTCATTAGCGATGTCGTGGATCGTATTAAGCATCACCTTGGTATCAAGCAAGAATCTGACGTATAGGTAGGTAATAGACTAAAAAAGAAGCCCCAGATGGGGCTTCTTTTTTAGGTGCTAATCCTTTGATTACTCAACGGTAACTTGTGTACGACGAGAAACCTTACCGGTAAAACGTCGAGTCTTTACTTCGCGGAAACCAACGACACCGTCAGTTGCAGCGTGAATAGTATAGTTAC
>PJQJ01000018.1:7023-7384 GCA_002861585.1 Candidatus Saccharimonadota bacterium
TATAGCGAAAAGTCCGGCTTCAATCAAGGGGTAGCGATAGTTATTTTACAAACTTTATAAAACATTATATAGTCGTAGCTACCCGTGCAACATCGAGTGTAAGGGAGAGGCAAGATGCTACGAACGCGTCGAGCCAGAGTGGTAGCCCTGGTAGTGGTTGCCATCCTGATCGCAGGACTGGTGAGTTACTTCAGGAGTGGAGCTTCGCAAGAGGCTCCTCCCTTTGAAGAGGTTCCCGCCTTCGATCAGTGTCGGAACATCCCTGATGTCCAATCGGACGTTCCGGCTGGACGGGAGGACTACTACGGCGAGTGCCTCACTCCGCAGGAGGTGGAGCAGCGCTCTGCAGAGGCTGCTGAAG
>PJQJ01000018.1:8055-8478 GCA_002861585.1 Candidatus Saccharimonadota bacterium
CTCGGGGTTGCCGAAGGGTTCTACCAGCGAATGCGACTGGCGGGAACTCGGCAGTGGCCTGAATCTATCGAGCAGGCGCTCGAACAACAGTGCGCTTGATCGATCAGTAAGAAGCAGCACCGCGTGAGCCGTAATGGTTCACACTGAGTGCCCCAGTTCGCCGGATACTGGGAAAACAAAAATCCGGTGTAACACCTTATTAACGGGTGTTTATTTTTTTATGAGGACAAGTAATTCGCGCGCGACTATCTGGTCCTCGCGGTGGTAAATCAGATCATGCTGGCTAGCATGTCTAAACTCGACGCGCTTGAAACCCAACGTATCAATCTCATCAATAATGGCTAAATGACGAAAGCCATCAGCTACTCTCCAGGCCGGCAGGGCGATACAGTGCCGCGAACCAGGCTCTATTTGTTCGCTGAT
>PJQJ01000019.1:0-203 GCA_002861585.1 Candidatus Saccharimonadota bacterium
AGGACGGCCACGGTCACGTTTAGCATAACTTTCGATATCCTGTACGTGAGCGGTTCGGGCAATGATTGTTCTATCGCCGGCGTTGATAAAGAGGAGCTCTAGGCCAAGCTCGGAAGTCAGCTTATTGTGCAGTACCTGTGCGCTGTTGAGGGCAGGTTCTGTATTTGGAACAACGCGAACTGAACGACCGGCACCCTTAACGA
>PJQJ01000019.1:435-1702 GCA_002861585.1 Candidatus Saccharimonadota bacterium
ATCAACTGCGGCGATGCCTTCAGAAATAACACTGACACGTTCAGAGCCAAAAAGACTCTCAAGTTCGGCAAGTCCAATCTTAGGTTGTCGGCCAAGTACACAAAATGTCATAGAGCTCATTATACGGGCTTTAGACACGCTATAATAGAATATATGTCATTTCGTACCGTTCTGAGTGTGATAACCCTGCTGGCCATAATCGCCATCTTGTTCTTCGCTCGTCAGGAGCTTGTAACAGCGTGGAATTTGCTGTGGAATGTTGATCTTTGGATTCTTTCGTTGCTTATTCCGGTACAATTTATTAGCTTTTTTGCGGTCGGCGCGATGATCTTTGAGTACCTGCGCAAGCAGGACGAGCTAAAGGATACGAGCAAATTCCAGACAGCTCGCATGGCACTCGAGCTGAACTTCGTCAATCATGCACTACCCAGCGGAGGAGTGTCGGGCGTTTCGTACATGGCCTGGCGCTTGAAACATTACGGTGTCAAGGCTGGACGCGCTACAATGGCTCAAGTTGTTCGCTTTGTGGTGACGTTTGCTGCGTATTTAGTCTTGTTGTTGATCTCTATCATCGTCATTACGATAGATGGCTCAATCAATCGCTTTAGTGTGCTGATTAGTTCTGCTCTGGCGACGGCTATTATTCTTGGAACGATCTTTGGCATTTACATTATTCGCTCTCAGGCGCAATTGCATGCCTTCTCTCGCAGCCTCACCAGAGGCATAAATAAGCTTGGGCGGCGCTTTACCAAAAGAGAGCAGTTGGTTCAGGAAAAGACAATAGAGTACTTTTTTACCGATCTGCACCAAGACTACCTGATACTACAGCGAAACAAAGGACTCTTAAAAAAACCGCTTATCTGGGCGTTTGTCTTTAATATTGCCGAGATTAGCATGTTTGTCATCGCATATGCAGCGCTCGGTGTCTATGTTAATCCGGCAATAATTATCATTGCGTACGGCGTTGCAACTGTTGCTGGCATATTTTCTATTACGCCCGGTGGGGCAGGTGCCTACGAGGCAATTATGATTTCATTCTTGGTTGGTGCCGGCGCACCATATGGTGCGACGATTGCTGCAATTCTGTTGACCCGAGTTATCCTTATCGTAGGGACGATTATTAGCGGTTATATTTTTTATCAACATTCACTGGTGAAATATGGAAAACAACCCGCTGTCCGTTAGCGATTGTATCGCGCTTATAAACCAAACCATGGAGTACGCCTACCCGATACTCCTGATTGAAGGTGAGGTGTCATCGTTTAAG
>PJQJ01000019.1:1737-2017 GCA_002861585.1 Candidatus Saccharimonadota bacterium
AGACGATACGGGCACTCTAAACTGCTTTATGATGATCTATCAACTGCGCATGCCAATAGAGGACGGCATGCAGGTGCAGATTATCGCCAGCCCAAAGATTACCCAGTGGGGGCGCTTTAGCCTAACGGTGCGCGAAATTCGACCAAAGGGCGAGGGAAGTATCAAGCGTTCGTTTGACCTGCTGCTCGCCAAGCTGCAAGGTGAGGGATTGTTTGATGAGGGCCGTAAGCGGCCGCTGCCAGCGCTGCCATCAAAAATCGGTGTTATTACCTCGACGCAA
>PJQJ01000019.1:2091-9671 GCA_002861585.1 Candidatus Saccharimonadota bacterium
GCAAGTGCAGGGTGCCGGCTCGCCGCCACAGATTATTAAAGCCTTGCAGCATTTCAATGAGATGGCCGAACCGCCAGAAGTGATAGTGATTGTCCGCGGTGGTGGTAGTGCTGATGATCTCGCGGCATTTAACGACGAACCTCTAGTGCGGGCGATTGCTGCAAGCCGCGTACCAACACTCGTTGGCGTTGGTCACGAAGTCGATACGACATTAGCCGATTTAGTTGCTGATCGCCGAGCGGCAACACCGAGCAACGCCGCGCAGTTACTGGTGCCGGATAAGCGCGAGCTAGTCACATCGCTCAACCACAGTGTGAGGCGAATGATTATGTTACTTCAGCGGCGAGTCGATGCTCTGCAGCAGGTCGTCGATAAGGTTGAGGACCGCATGGTACTGCGCATCTCTCAGCGCCACAGCGCGCTGAAACGCCAAGTGTCACAGTATGCGATCGTCCTAAAGCAGCTCGATCCACGTGCTGCCCTTAAACGAGGGTATGCGTTGGTCCGTTTAGCTGATGGTAAGCTGCTGCATGGCAGAGCCGAGGTGGCCACCGGTGAGCAGCTGACAATTGAACTCGATAAGCAGATAATAGAAACAGAAGTAAGGAAGACATATGCCAAGAAAAAATGAACCACCACTTCAGGAACAGATTAATCAGCTAGAGTCCTTGATCCAATGGTTTGAAAGCGAAGATGTTGATCTGGAGCAGGCAATTGCTAAGTTCGAAGAGGGCAGCAAGCTAGCCGAGCATATAAAGGAGCGTCTGAACGGTTTAGAGAACAAGATAACCGTTCTAAAAGAGCGCTTTGACGACGGCGCCTAGATGGTTGTCTTTGCTGCTGTTATTGTTGCTATCTTAGTCTCTTTCGTCGCGGTTGTTGCGGTAGGGGCTCCATACGTGCCAACCCGGCGCGAGGATATTGAAAAGGCACTCGCTATCGCTCGGCTCAAACCAGGGGATACTATCATTGATCTTGGATCCGGTGATGGGCGATTGTTGCTTGCTGCTGCCAAACGGGGGATACATGCAGTCGGGTACGAACTAAATCCGCTGCTTGTACTGGTTACGAAATGGCGCTGCCGAAAGTACGGCCATCTAGTGCAGGTGAGAATGCGAGACTTTTGGCGAGTTGAGCTGCCCCCGGAAACGGATGCTGTTTTTGTCTTTTTGGCCAAGCCGTTCATGGCTCGATTATCCACCTTTTTATCAGCATCATCTCATCGTACCCAGAAACCACTCCTGCTTATTAGTTACGGCTTCGAGCTACCAGATCATCAGCCTATTCGACAAGATCGGGCTGTCCTGTGTTACCAAATAAAAGGATAAGCTTTACTTATAGTCCTGAGCTTCCTATGATAGGAGCATGAGAAAAGAATTTGCGCGTCAAGAGGGCGCGGTAACTGGGCTTCTGATTGCTAATGTCTTACTGACGGTATTTGTACTTATTTTCGGATCGGTGATGATCTGGGCGCTTATTAGTTATAACGACCAAAAGAATAATGTCGATGCCAAGATTAATGCAGCGGTGGCGCAGGCCAAAAAAGAACAAGCTGACGAAGATGAAAAACAGTTTATAGAGCGTGAAAAAGAGCCAACAAGGCCATTCCTCGGTCCTGAAGATCTAGGGAGGGTCAGTTTCAACTACCCGAAGACCTGGAGCGTCTATATCAACAAGACAGGCAGTGAGTATGAAGCATTCCTTCATCCTGGTGTCGTTATGCCACTGACGTCTAAACAGCCATATGCGCTAAAAGTAAACATCAACAACAACAGTTATGAGCGTGAATTGCAAAAGTACGAGCAGCAGGTTAAGAAGGGCGACTTAAAGAGCTCACCAACCACCGTAAATGGATACCAAGGGAATCGCTTGGACGGTAAGTTCACTAACGAGGTGACGGGTTCAATGGTCATCTTTAAGATTCGTGACAAGGCGCTTACACTCCAGACTCAATCGCCAACGTATCGCAACGACTTTGATGGCATCGTACTGCCAAAATTGACCTTTAATCCATAGCATCGAGTCAAAAGCTCGTGCTACACTTGGGGGAGATGTTTGGAGCTGGGGTAGCAGAAGTGACAGGGGGACAGAAGCAGCTGTTTGATGATTCGCAGTTTGCCTCTTTATCTGCGGCCGCGCATGACTTAAAAGCGCCTCTTAGCACCATACAATTTCTTGCGGCTTCGCTTCGCGACTCTGAATTACAGCTGACTGATGCTGAGCGCGAACAGATGCTCTGGCGAATGCAGCTCACCGCCGAAAGCAGTCTTAAACTGGTCGAAGGCTTAACGTACGCCTATAGTACATCACGCCTCGCGCTCGAGCTAGAACCGGTTAATGTTGCCCATATCTGTGAAGATATCCTGCATGAATTTACACCGCTCTCACGTCAGTTAGGTCAGACGATGGAACTAAAACTATCGCGCCGCATGGTGCCGCTTGCACTGGCGCATCATAGTATTTTGCGTAGTATTGTTTCTAACCTCTGCGATAACGCACTGAAGCATAATCCACCCGAAAGTCATGTTCAGCTGCGAATAGGACCAGCCAAACGCGGCGTGATTATTGCAGTTCGTGATAACGGCCCGCAACTTCGCATTGCCGACTTTAAGCGGCTAAAGGCTCGACTAGGTAAAGAGGTTAATCCGCTCGGGGCTCGAGTAGGAAGCAGCGGACTTGGTCTATTTGTCGCCTCGCAACTGGCTGGTGCAATGGATGCTCGGCTTGATCTCTCGCGCCACCAAACTGATGGCGTAACGTTTTCGCTCCACTTACAGCCGTCATACCAGTTGAGTTTCTTATGAAAAAAAACGTGCTTATTATTGAAGACGACCTTTTTTTCGGGCAGAGCATTGAACGTGCTCTTCGGGCCGACTTTACTACCGTGCTGGTTCGTACCGCTCAGGCGGGTTTAGAGCAGCTCGATAAACACCGGATCGATGTCATTGTGCTTGATCTGTTCCTGTCGGATGCCAACGGTATTCAGTTCCTACATGAACTGCGATCGTATAGTGATACACAGACAGTGCCGGTTGTCATTTGTAGCACCGTTGCCGAACGCTTGCCTCGCGAGCAGATGGCTAACTATGGGGTACTTAGTGTGTTAGACAAAAAGACGCTAACCCCGGCGTTGCTTCGGCGGACGATCAGGGAAGTCGCGCTTGTATGAATCAGTTCAAGACCAAAGCTATAATTTTGCGTCGTACCCCATTTGGCGAAGCCGACCGCATTATGCAACTGCTCACACCAGATCATGGCAAAGTGAGTGCGATCGCCAAAGGCGTGCGCAGAGGAAAGAGCAAGCTTGCCGGCGGATTAGAACTCTTTGCCGTTTGCGATGTCACACTGCTTAAGGGAAAGAGCGAAATTTTGACTATGACCTCGGCTCGCATCGAAACCTTTTACGGCTCGATCATGCGTGATTACGACCGGTTGCAATTTGGATATGAATGTATAAAAGAGGTTTCAAGGGCGAGCGAAACTGCCCCCGAACCGGAATTTTATGAGCTGCTGCGCCAGAGCTTTGATTATCTTAATGATGGTGCTATTGCGCTGCCTCTGATTGAAATATGGTTTCGATTGCAGCTATCAATCCTGCTGGGACAGGGATTAAATGTCACAACTGGTGAACAGAATCAGCGGCTGTCTGCCGATAAGCGCTATGATTTTGACGTGAGTGACATGCTATTTGTAGAGCGAGAGGCCGGACGTTTTACGGCTGATCACATCAAATTACTTCGACTCCTAACAACAAAGAATCCACGTGTTGTGTCTCACGTGGGGGGAATACAATCATTGCTTGAAGAGTGTCTGTGGGTGTCTCGAGTAGTTAGTGGTGCGTAAAGTTTTGCTGCCCGACCGTGCGCGTTCTGCTACCCGATAAGGGGAGAACAGCGCACGGTCGGGTGATGCGATGGGTCATGACATCATGTCGAGAATCTGATTGATGTCGGTGACCATTCGCTCGAGCAGGAGGCTGTCCCTGTCGGCGCGAAATCGTACAGGGTGAGGCTTCAGCTCCTCCAGTATAACGGCAGCACAGAACCGCAAGCTGAGGTAGTGGTCGAATGATGACCCGTTGAGCGGGTGATCGAGCGTTGCCGTGATGGCGAAGTTGCCACCCTCGGTACTGAGTTCGATCATGCGATCACGCAGCTTGTTACCGCGATACTTGCTGAACGCGGCGACGATTCTCTCGGCTTGTTGTTGAGTCACCTCAGTCGAGTTGAGCACGAACAGCACTTCACTCGATCTTTGTCTACCACGAACACTAACAGTCACAGATGACATTTGGCTCCACTGGCTCCTCGGATTCGGGCTGACTACTTATATAACAATATAAGTAATTCAAAAAGTCAATTCATCAATCAAAAAACACATGCTAGTAGCATGTGTGAATATCTAGGGTGTTGCTGCCCGACCGTGCGCGTTCTGCTACCCGATAAGGGGAGAACGGCGCACGGCCGGGGTTGTGCGTAGGCGGCACTACATGAAGCGCTCGACCAGCTTGACGCCTGGCTTGCCCAGGTTGTACATCAACCAGGCGGCCAGCTTGCGCTTCCAGCTCTTCTCGGACTCGAGAATCTGGAAGTACAAGTAGGCTGATATGCCCCGCTGGTCCAGCAGGGTTGTCGCCTTCAACCAGTGGAACCGGTTGTTGGCGATCCACTGCCGGTCGGCCCTGTGGCCGAGCTCGTACCACGCCAGGTTGGCGCTGACGAAGAGCTCGTCGGCTGCTGTGTACTCCTGGGCAGCGTACTTCAGCCGGCCCTCAGCCATCAGCAGTGCTGCCATCCGGTTCGGGTCGTTGCCGTGGAGGTCACGCGCCTCCAGTAGCAGTTCGTAGGCGGTTGCCAGCTTTCCACGCCTGATCATCGCCAGGCAGTAGTCGCGGACGAAATCGCCCTCGATCAGCTGGTCGTAGCCCGGGCACTGCTTGGCTCGCAGGTGGCACTGGTGGGCGTCCTCGTCCCGAACGAGCAGGCGGTTCACCAGGGACATCTGGAACCAGAAGTGCAGGTGCTCACAGTCCTCGTGGTTGTCCTCGTGCCAGCACTGGTGGTGCTGTCCGATCACGAGGGCGTCTCGGAAGCGACGCCGGCTGATCAGCTCCGACATCATTGTCGTAACTGAGTCGCAGTCGTTCAGGCTGACGGCCACGGGCAGGTCGATTTCGTGCATGACAGGTGCCTCCTCGGCAGAAGCGGTCGGTATCCCCGTTACCTAAACAGGGCTGATTGGAGTCTTGCTTTGGTGTACTGAAGGCTGCACTCGGGCAAGAAGCCCTGATCGCGAGCATCCTCTAGCGCCTCAATAATGCGCTCGGTGGCCAGCTCCTGTTGGCTGTGACCGAATCCCTGCGTGGCCTCACGCACCAGGTCGGTGGGAAGTACTCGGGGAGTCATCAGCTCCAGAACATGCTCGAGTTCGACCATCAGGTGATGGATTGTCTCCTGTGTTCCGTCCAGCTGTGCAATAGCCCGCCCCAGGGGGACAAGTTTGCACACGTTGTCTTCGAACAGGCCATCAAGTCCAGGTCCACGTACCCTCCGTTTCTTTCGTCTCGGACTAACTTATTGCAACATAAAAAACGCTCCAATGTCAATTGGAGTTGTGCTGCCCGGACCGTGCGCGTTCATCGACCCTTTCAAAAGGGGAGAACAGCGCACGGCCGGGGTTGTGCGTAAGCAGCGCTACATGAAGCGCTCGACCAGTTTGACGCCTGGCCTGCCCAGGTGGTACATCAGCTTGGTTGCCAGCAGGCGCTTGCGGTTCGACTCGGTAGTGACAATATGGAGGTAGATGAGCCCCTTAATGTCAGCACCCGACATGACCGCTGCCTTCAGCCAGTAGAACCGGTTGTTCTTGATCCACTGCTGGTCGGCCTTGTCGCCGAGCTTGCGCCACTGCTCGTCGGCCTGGCGGTGGAGCCGTTCGGCCAGTACGTAGTTGCCCACTGCACTTGCCCTGCGCCCCCGAACCATGACTAGGGCTGCCATGCGGTTGAGGTCCTCGGCGTGCAGACGCTGAGCCTGCTTCAGTGCAACACCCGCCAGGTCCAGTTCGTTCAGGCGGATCAAGGCCAAAGCCTCGTCGCGCATGAAATCGCCCTCGATCAGTGGTGTGTAGTCCGGGCACTGCTGCGCGTACTCGAAGCACTTCCGTGCCTCGCTGGGCTGGCCGAGCAGGTTGTTCGCCAGGCTGAGCTGGAACCAGAAGTGCACGTACCTGCACGGCTGGCCGTCGTGCAGGTGGAGGCCGCTGTGCTGGTGCTGGTTGCTCAGCGTTCGGGCAGCGGAGAAGTTCCGCTGGTTGATCAGCTGCGACATTGCCTGCGTTGTCGAAGCGCAGTCGTGCAGGTTGCCACTGGCGAGCAGCTTGGTCTTACGCATGGAAGGTACCTCCTGTAACGGGGTGGGTGACGGAGTCACGCGCACACAGAGTACGATGGATTGATATATTATGACATAAAAATAGCCCTATAGTCAATATAGGGGTGTTGCTACCCGAGCCGTGCGCCGCTCCTCAAACCCTGCTAAAGGGGAGAGCGACACACGGCCGGGTGATCAGGCTGAAGCCTACATGTTCTGTGCATGGTGGAAGTCGGCGATGACCTTGTCCGCCAGAAACGGCTCGCCACACTCCCGATAGGTGCGCGCCAGCAATTCGTATGCTGGCAGGTAGTCCGGGTACTGCAACGTGATTTGCCTGCACTGGTCCCGGGCAACCATGATCATCCGGATGGCCCGCATGGCGTCGCGTGACCACAGGATCTTGCCGAGCTCGTACCCGTGCTCGACCAGGGCCATCAAGCGCAGGCGGTCAACCTCCTTCTGGAGCTGGTAGACCTCGTCCGTTGGCGGGTTCACCTTGTAGAGCGAGAGCAGGGCAGAGCTGATCTGGTAGATGATCGACCACGAGCTCAGCGCCTTAGCCCGCTTGAGGACCTCCTTGTAGAGTACCTCGCGCTCGCTCTTTCGCAAGCGCGAGGTAACACCTAGGAGCTCGATCCATGTGCACTCGAACAGGTCGGGGTCGGTTGTGCTGCGCAATGTGCGCAGGAGCTCGTCGACGGCAACTTGCTCGGTGTCGGCGTGCGCCGGCCGTTCCTTTGTGTCCATGTACGTCATCACTCCTCGGGGGTAGAGGCTTCAGGTAGCGCTTACTATAGTACAAAGTGTGTATTTAGTCAAAAGGGTTAAGATTCGAAGATATAAAAAATCACATGCTGCTTGCATGCGTTAGGATAAGAGTGTTACTGCCCGGACCGTGCGCGTTCTACAAACCTAGGTAGGTGAGAACAGCGCACGGCCGGGGTAGTGCTGATGGATCACATGTGGCGCGAGCCCATCTGCTTGGATCGCGGTCGCAGGGCGGCCGCCTTGCGCTCGTGCTCCTCGGGGTTCTCATCGAATTCATCGATGAGCTGGGGGTTCTCCGATAGCAACTCGAAGAGTTCCTGGTGGATCGACGCTAGCTCGAGCTCACGGAGTACCGCGCTGAGCTCCAACTCTGCCTGCAAGACGATGTAGTGCAGTAGCGGGAACGTTCTGGTGATGAAATCGTTCACCATGCGGTAC
>PJQJ01000023.1:0-1635 GCA_002861585.1 Candidatus Saccharimonadota bacterium
CAATTACAGACCAAGATAAAACCCCCATCTTTCGATGAGGGGTTTATCTTGGTAGCAGCAACTGGAATTGAACCAGTGACCTTAGGCTTATGAGTCCTACGCTCTAACCAACTGAGCTATGCTGCCGCAATGAGCCGTAAGTATGTCGCTTACAGCAGCATATTGTAACAGATTATAACTCAGTTTTCTAGGGGTGATCAGAAGTCGAGATTTTCAGCACTAAGGGCAGCTTGTGCGATCCTTGCTTCAATAAATAACTGTAACTCTTCACTGCTTCGCTGGCGATCCCATGTATTAACAAGCTCTTCAATAGGGAGAGTTATAGTGGCGGTTTGCATTATTGTTTCGTTCCTTTGATCTTTTTTTGTTTTTGTTGATTGATAGGCTCACTATACAGTACTTATGCTTAAAAGTCAATAGTAAAACACAAGCTTTTTGACAGGGAGAAGACACTTATGGTACTCTATCGCTAAGAAAGAGTAAAAAACAAAAATGGTACCGCTAACCCAACCTAGCGATCTTACAACGGTAATGTCAGTCGTCGCACTGGCTGCTCTGCTACATGCTAGCTTTCAGCTAGCCGTCAGCGTTATGACTCTGCTAAGTGGTCATGCATTGGGTAGAGGCCGCTCCCATAGCCGACTGATGCACCTTGCGCTTAGCTACATTGGTGGTAATGCGCTGATTATTCTGCTGCTCCTAGTTGCTGCAACATACTTCGCAACGACACTGACCGTACTCTCACCTGTACTATGGGCTGTCTTTTCTTCGGTGGGAATTGCAGCTGGTTTGAGTGTGCTGTTATTTTACTATCGTGACGGCGGCAAAACCCTGTGGATTCCAAAACCAAGCGCTGACTTTTTATACGAACGGACCAAAAAGACCACTCGCGGTTTCGAAGCATTTGGACTCGGCATAATGACAGGCATTGCTGAACTGCCGTTTATCGCCACACCCATGCTGCTGGTTGCGCTACTACTAAAGGGTGATCCTACCATTGACCGCGCTGCAACAATTATGGTCTATACATTCGTGGCTACCACTCCTCTTCTGACCGTACTAGCCCTCATTGGCGCTGGTCATAAAGTGAGCCGCCTTGAGCAGTGGCGCGCAAATAATCGTCGCTTCCTGCAACTACTGAGCGGCACCGGACTTCTCGTTATCAGCCTGTATGCATTTAGTCTATTTGGTTTACAACCAGAATGGATAGGCCTATGGTAGACGTCTCCGTGGTTAAGCGCGATGGATCAATCGTAGATTACGACGGCAGAAAATTACGAGCAAGTGTCATAGCAGCAGCCAAAAGCACACGAACACCAGTAGGCGAAGCAGAGATAACCGCCGATCGAGTTTGTAAACATACAGAACGATGGCTGAGCAAGAAGACCGAGGTAACCAGCGCAGATTTGCGCCGTAAAACCGCAGAAGCACTACTTGCTTTCAATCCCGATGCAGCGTATATCTATAAACAAGAAAAAACAATAGCTTAATAAAACAAAAAGGTTATAAACAAAAAATGGCAAAACAAACACATGATTTCGATCTTATAGTTATCGGCGGCGGCGTTGGCGGCACGGTTGCTGCTCATCTAGTCGCCAGTACTGGAAAGCGTGTCGGCCTCGTCGAAGGTGACGC
>PJQJ01000023.1:1710-2534 GCA_002861585.1 Candidatus Saccharimonadota bacterium
AGCGCGACAAGCAAAGTCACTTGGTATTCGATCCGATACACTTGGCTACAACTTTCCACAGATGAAAGCCTGGAAGGACAAGGCCATCCAACGCAGCAGCACACCCTACGACAAAAGGTACCACCAGGCAGCTGGTATTACTGTTATTGAAGGTAACGCGCATTTTATTTCACCAGAATCAATTACCGTTAACCGCCGTCACTTTAGTGCACGACAGTTTTTGATTGCAACTGGATCACATTTAGCCGTCCCAAATATAACCGGCCTTGAGCAGACTGGTTATCTAACATACCAAACGGCACTTGATCTTTTTCGACCACCTAAAACCCTATTTATCATCGGTGCTGGCTCTTTTGGTTGTGAGATGGCCGAGTTATTTAGTATCTTTGGTACGCGCGTATATTTGGCTGATATTGCGCCTCGACTTCTGCCGAACGAGGACCTAGAAACAAGCGAACTTGTCAGTGATATATTCACTCAGAAGCGCGGCATGACATTACTTACCAGCTCAAAAATTCTACAGGTAGCCAAAGAGGGACTCCTAAAGAAAGTTACCTTCCAACGTGGCGGTGAAGAGCACACCGTTAAGGTAAATGAGATTCTACTGGCAACAGGTATGATGCCTAATACCGATATCGGGTTAGAAAATGCCGACGTCGAATACCTTCCAAAGGGCATCATTGTCGATAAGAACCTTCTTACCTCAAATAAGAACATTTACGCTATTGGTGATGTTACCGGTGGCTACAACTACAACCACGTTGCCACGTATGAAAGCCGTGTTGCAGCGCACAATATTCTCCACCGTGATAAGGTTGCGGCAG
>PJQJ01000024.1:0-84 GCA_002861585.1 Candidatus Saccharimonadota bacterium
TTTTCGCGATGGCTTTGTAAAGATCATTGCCAACCAGAATGGTCAAATTATTGGTGCTACCGTTATTTGTCCAAGTGCTGGCGA
>PJQJ01000024.1:619-2261 GCA_002861585.1 Candidatus Saccharimonadota bacterium
AGAGTCACTTTTAGGAACGGATTATTTCATTGGTGATACACCCGTAAAGAGTATCCCTGGTGTCTATGAATCATCCAAGGATGATCTATTTATCGATATCGCAAAGAGCCAAAGCCAGTACCCTGAATTTCCAGGCGTAAAACAGCTATGGGTGCGTGTGTACGAGGGGCCTGCTCTCATCAATTGCGGGCAGGATACTATGACTCTTACCAGCAACGAAAACCAGACGGCTTTTGAAATAGAAGCACGATTGCCAGCACAAAAATAATGACAATTAAAAACACCCGCTCAGATGAACGGGTGTTTTTGTAGTAGTAGACTACCAGCTGTTGCGACGCTGACGTGAGTCGCGGAATGAACCGCCACTTCCACCGCCGTTGCCGCCACGGAAACCACCACCGCCGCCACCACCGCGTCGATCACCGCCTTCAGTTTTTGGACGAGCTTCGTTAACGGTAATGGTGCGACCACCAAATTCTTTACCGTTAAGCGCGTTGACGGCAGCATTGCCCTCTTCCGCGCTTTCGAATTCGACAAAACCGAAGCCTTTTGAACGACCAGTTTCGCGATCAGTGATGATCATAGCTGATGTCACGTTACCAAATTCTGCGAATGCAGTCTGGAGTTCTTCCTGCGTAGTGCTGAAAGGAAGACCACCAACAAATAACTTGAATGCCATGAAAACCTTCTTTTTAAAATCTAACTTTGCAGGTATACGACCCTTCTCTATGATGGTCGATGAGCTGGGAGCGAAAAAGACACTCATGGCACTCAGGTCGAACGTTATCATAAAGGTACCTACAATTTGATTATACAACAACTAGATGATTAAAGATAGTCGCTACTTTCTCAAATAAGATGCCGCCGCCTCGTCAACTAGCCAAAAGAGCTCACCACTTTCTGGTCGAACGCGCCCAGCTGGAGATGCAGCCGCATCCGGATCAAAACCCAAATCACTTGTCACAGTGCGCACTGCACCGGCCTTATCCTCACCAGCTGCCATAAAGAGCACCGCATGAGCCTGTTTAATTAACGGGAGTGTAAAGGTGATGCGATCAACAGGTGGTGGCAGGATACCAGGCGCTGATCCAACAACAAGCCTCCCTGTCTCTTCAAGCGCTGGCTTATCTGCAAAGAGTGAGGCAGTATGCCCGTCGGAGCCAAGACCGAGCAGGATGAGGTCAAACCGTTGCGCTTCATTGCGGGCAGCTACAAAAAACGAGCGCATATCGTGTTCATAGGCCTCGGCGGCAGCTTCGGCGGAATCGAGCGTCGTTAGGACTCGATGAATTTTATTATGATCAGTTGGCAATTTAGAAAACAGAGCATCTTCAGCTAGTCTAAAGTTGCTTCGCTCATCATCACTTGGAACGTAGCGTTCATCACTAAAGAAAAAGTGTACCAGTGACCAATCGATATACTCACGAGATTCAGGAGACGCTAGGATGTCATAGAGTTTCTTTGGCGTTGAGCCACCTGAAAGGGCAATCGAAAAAGTACCGTTTTTTGCAATTGCTTGTTTTGCACGATCAAGAACAATTACAGCAGCAGCTGCTGCAACTTCATCGGCATTGGGAAAAATTTGAATACTCATAGCACCTATTATACAACTTTGCGAAAAGCTGGCTTTGCTTGAACAGAT
>PJQJ01000032.1:0-4245 GCA_002861585.1 Candidatus Saccharimonadota bacterium
GACAGATCGCATCTGGCGAGATCGATCCGGCTCAAGCTACGAGCTTCGACTACCCGGAGGACGGTGGAGTCGAGGCAGCGTACGAGCGCGCCACTGGGGTACTGCAAGCGTTTCTCACGCAGCACCTCCAGTCCGCAGCCTGAGCAAGGCAATAAGGTATGGGCTCCACCTCACGGGCCTGTTTTTCTTTTGAAGATTTTGATAGCACGTTTGCTATACTTAAAAGCAATTATGGAAGATAAAAAGACGCAGCAACTCGAGCCGGTAGTGGAAACAACTGATACGATGAGCTCCACCACTGAGGCAACTCCGACCAGTCTTCCTCCTGAATGGACAGAACCTACCGAAGAAGAGTTAGCCAAGAGGAGGCTATCGAAGCGGTTGAACTGGGCGATTATAGCGAGCTTTGTGCTGCCATTTATCGCATGGGTATTTGGTGTGCTTGTTAATCCTGATGGCTGGGCATCTGAAGATCCAACTCCCGTAATTTTTTACTTACCCTTGATAGCAAGCGTTTACTGGTATGTAGCACTTCCTATTGCAGTACTAGTCATACTAGCGATTAAAAAATACGGCAAAAAGGCAATGGCCATCATTTTCTTAACTATTGGCGTCCTCTATTCGGCATTTATCTATCACACAGTCTCGACTGCGCCGCCAGATGAATTTGCCTAAAGCGCCCCAGAGTAAGATGAACCAACTGGCGAAGAGCCTTCGTCCTCACATGGCTCTATCGTCATGGGTATTATTCGCGGCTGTAGTGGTTGATCAACAGGGTTTTGATCTGTTGCTTCTTCTGCTTGGACTTATACTGCTAATCGCCCTTTATGGTATGGTGGTCATAATCAATGATCTAGCTGATTATCCAATAGATACACTTAATAAGCGTCGGGATATTCCATTAGTTGCTGGAACCGTAGCACCGAGTGATTACGTATCATTGCTAGTAGGGCTATCTGTCGTGGTAACGCTGATCGGTCTTGCCTTGAATCAGAATGTGCTGCTCGTATCGGCCCTCTATCTGCTGCTTGGTTGGTTGTATTCGGGGCCCGCTAATCTAAAGAACAGGGGACTTCCAGCGATTATTTTGCTTGGAGCTTGCTACGGCCTGCTTCCCTGGTGGCTTGGCGCTGCGGCTACTGGTATTGGTCCTAATCCAACCCTCCTGGTTGTATCAATAAGTTCTTTTATATTTGCAGCCGGGACGGTCCTACTGAAAGATTTTAAAGATGTTGTCGGTGACAGGGCAGGTGGCAAAAGAACATTGCTTGTTGTCTTCGGGTCGACCTTTGTGCAGGGGCTACTGCTTGCCTTGACGTTAACGGGTTACGGACTCCTCATTACCTATAAGTTTTATCAGGGTGCAATCATGACAGGTTTTGTTGGCGCGGTACTGGCACTGCTTAGTGGCATCATCCTAGCAAATAGTCAGCTGACACGTAGCGCTGCTTACCGGCGAAAGTACGGTAATCTTGTTCGAGTCGGTTTTTATCTGTATGCGATAACCCTATATTCCATATCGTAAACGGAAGATACAGCGCTAAGACACTATAAAAAGAACTGCAATTACTTCATTGACAAAAACAAGCAAATATAGTATTGTGTAGTTGATGAAATCTATCAGAGACATACTAGTTCGAGAGGTATCCCTGGTTGTGCCAGGGGCGAACGACGAAAGCATTGTATCGCGTGCTCTTTTTAATGCGTTGGACTCAAGCAAGTACATCGTCCTTAATAACTTGACGCTGCCAAATTATCGCCGTACTGCGGCGTACCAGATCGATCATATTGTTGTCTCTGCTTATGGCATATTTTGCATTGAAACCCAATCACGACAGGGTTGGGTCTTTGGTGAGAAAAAGTCGGATATGTGGAAACAGGTACTCGATGAGAAAAAGTTTACCTTTCCAAATCCACTAGCAATGAACGATCTAAGAGTTAAGGCAATAGAGCAGGCTATTGGACGAAAGAGAGTAAAAGCACCATCCATATCACTCGTTGTCTTTCCGTCGGTAGCAAAATTATTCAGTAACGAAGCAAATGTTTTTAGCGATACTATGGCCCTGGTGTCTGAGATCGAAGAACACAAAGACAAACTGTACAGTGAGCATGAAATAACCGAGATAGTTCACAAGCTGAAGAAAGCTGACATAACAGATAGGGAAATTATTGATAAGCGTAAAAAAGAAGTAACTGCTCTTATTGCCAGTTCGGCTGAGCGGATGGTAACAAAGTTTATCAAAAAGCGCTAACAAAACACCTAATGACCACGTAAAAAGCCCTCTAATTAAGGGCTTTTTATTTTGGGTCTGCTTGCGGTTTAGTAAAATAGAGGTATATGTTTGGAAACAACACCCGCGAAGATTATGTCGTTCTTAATTACCTGCATGGTCAAATCATGGCCGGCTCTGGCGATCCCTGGGGACAGCGAGATGCACGTATTACTAGAGCAGCTGTGGCGCGTCCATTTCGCACGGCTTTTGGTGAAGAGATTTATGGTGATGTCTACCTAAAAGCTGCAGCGCTGCTTGATTCTATTGTGAACCGCGTGGTTTTTAGGGATGGTAACAAGCGGACCGCAATGGCTGCTGCGGTCTTATTTTTGGCGCGCAACAAGCAATTCATTCGCTTTAATCGTAAGGAAGGTGAGGCATTCATGTGGTACGTCGTTCTTGAGCATCCTAAAATTGAAGAGATTGCCGATTGGTTTAGAACCCACAGCAGCAGCAGACAGATTGGAATATCAACCCCTTAAAAAGTGAGCAACCCCGGTCGAAAGACCGGGGTGTATCACCTCCAGAAGTGGTAGAAAGGGCATCTTAGCCCAAGGTCAGCGCGGGCAGGGCTTGCCCGGCTGGGAACGGCAGTTCTTGGCTGCAGCGGGGTCGCCAGCGTTACGACGGACCCGTGGTGACGGACTGGGTGAGGCGGCAGCGGGTGCCGATGGATTGACGTTGGGCTGACCTGGTGCAGCCCCGCCAGGTCGTGCTGACGGTGGGCGGGTCGGCGTAGCCGTCGGCGCCGTTCCCACGGAACCGGACCTACGCCCAACTGCCACGCCGTGACGAGGCTTGGGGCGCCGCAGCTTGTACTGCCTGAACGCCTCCGCCGTGATGATGCCAGCGGCGAAGGTCTCGGCGTAGTACTCGTTCTCCTCCTCAGAGAGCTTAGGGTGGTAGCCGTACTCGTTGAATACGGCGGTCCACGCAGCCCACTCGAGCGGCGAGTCGTCCTGCTCCGCAGGATCGCCGTGGACGCAGATGTTCTCGTCGTTCACGTCGACCCCGAACGAAGAGCACTCGTTGCGGTCCAGTACGTAGGCGTAGCGCTGTACGCCCTGGAACATGAACGGAACCGCGGTGAAGGTCTGCTGCTCGAGAACTTGTACCGAGTCCGTGCTCGAGGGGGCGCTGCCACCGCCGCTGCCGCTGTCACCGCAACCTGACAGGATCAGGGCGAGCGACAAGCTGACGCTGAGCGCGACGGCTTTTCTCTTGGTGATTCGTATCACCGAATGGTCCCTTCTGATCTGGAGGTGCGTTACAGCACCTCTGATTGAGTGTGCGAAACTTATATACAATACCACAATGATTGGATAATTCAAATGACTCCAAAAAAGCAAATTGGCCTCTCTGGTAATCAGAAAGGCCTTTGCATCACCTCCGAAGGGAGTGGGGAACAGGAGCAGCACGTCGTGGGTGCTACGCAGACTCGTGGACGTGCTCGTCCGGCTCGTGGGGCGGGAGCGAGAACTCCTCATCGATGTCATCGAAGTCGTGGGGCTGACGCGGCAGGTCGAGGAACGAGCCGTCCATGTCGCGTCCGGGAACGGGAGGCAGCTGATCAGCGATGCCCATGTGCTGAGCGATCAGCAGTGTAGCACGGATCTGCCACATCTGCCGCTTGAAGAGCAGCCCGATCACCCAGAACAGCCACTCCTGCTCCCGGTGGGTGAACGCCGAGAGGTTCTTGAAGAGCTTGATCAGCACGTGCGCAGCGATGGCCGGAGCGCAGTAGAAGATCCAGAAGTGCTGGAACACGTCTGCGATCAGGCGGCCATGGACGGTCTTCGGGAAGAAGTCGCCGTAGCCAATGGTCAGGGCGCTGACACCGGACCACCAGTGTGCCTCGAGTGGGTGCCAGCCCTCGATGATCGAGAAGATCACGATGGCCAGACCTCGGCTCAGCAGATAGGCAAGCAGCACGTAGCGCAGCTTGCCGGTTACTTCAGTGATCAGCCAGATG
>PJQJ01000032.1:4392-8552 GCA_002861585.1 Candidatus Saccharimonadota bacterium
GATGATCTTGCCGACGAACTGCGTCTGCTCCAGCCGCTCGATGGTTCGGTTGAGCCATCTGAGCAGCTTGACCACTGATTGTTTCATGAACTCGTCACTCCTTGTCTGGAAGGGATGCTGTGTATAAAGTAACATAAATACTATAAATGTCAATTATACCCTCACTATGAAGGAGTAGAAAAGGCAGGAATAGACCCTGTGGAGCCTTGATTATAAGCAGCTTTGATAATACTGTAAGTGCAATAGGCAACGAACTAGAGGAATGAATAGAATAAAATTATGAGTGCAGAAAACATCCTATCAGTGCTGATCGCGGTTGCTCTTCTGATCGTATTTGTACTGGCTTTTTCATACCTTGATAGTAAATATGAAAAATTAAGCCCTCCCGGGAAGTATAGTCCTTCTTATAGGGTGAATCTGCGTCGTAATGCGATAACCTTTAGTGTTATTTTTGGGCTGATTTATCTTATTCGATACGTGTTTTAATGACTTGTAGCGCCAATGACGCTACAAAATAAAAACTAAATATCTTAATTAAGATCAGCTAGCTAGCACTACTTACTACCTTGGCGTAATCATCAAACGCAGGTTTGATAGGTAATTTTTGGGATCAACGTGTTTATGGGTGCGGAGGTAGTTGAGGTGAATATCAATAAAAGGAATACGGCCGTCAGGGTAGAGTTCAGCGTTAGGGCTGTAAGCATCCTTGGTAATTAGTTTAGAATCGAGCTCCATATTTTGAAGCTGAGTTAGAATATCGTCAGCTGTAAGAGGTTCAAACATGGCTACTTCTTTTCTTTCTTGTTAGCTGACTTAGGCTTTTTCACCTCTTTATTACCTTTGCCGCCCTTATCTTTTCCTTTTGCCATGATCGTAGAGTACACCTTTCGAGCGAAGCGCTCAGAGTTATTACCCCCATTATCCTCTTATTAGTCCAAAAAACCTAATTTCACCACCAGCAGTAGCTAAATGGCTCATACGATTATTGACAAATTATAATAAAAACAGTATAGTTTGCTCAACTCGGCTAATCGGCTGAGGGGAGGAAGACTCGTCCCGAGGGAGTGTGATGAGAGGTTCACCTGCAATGGGACCAGGTGCTATTGGCACAGGGTTCGAGGTGGAGATCATGCCTGTCGAGGCGGATACGCCTGAGGCTGCTGCTGAGCAGGCCACCGGTGCTATCGCGCAGCGGATGTAGCACCACTGGGAGTTCGTCGGCCTGTCGGCAACGGCAGACCCGCGTAGCTCGCAGCTGTCCACCATGCACGTCATCTACCTGACCTTCCGCCGGCCGAAGTAGTAGCTTCGGCCCGAGTAGAGAGGAGTACCACCATGGGTGGCGCTTCAGACGACCTCGACTTCGATCCGGATCGTCCTACCAAGGGTGAGCCGGTGCAGTACGAGTACGACACATGGTACACGTCGAGCGAGAACATGTTCACGGCGACCGAGGCGCTTCGGAAGAAGCTCAACGAGATGTCGAGCGACGGCTGGGAAGTGGTGCAGATCGACAACATCGGAACTCAGCACAGTGCTCACGCGGCTCCCGTGGAGCTCACCTCGGTGGTCATCTTCCGCCGGCCCAAGCGGCCCGTGGGGGGTCCTATGCGGATCCCCGGAGTGATCTACGACTGAGCAGGTCCGCCGGTACCTTGCCTCCTAAAGAAGGGGAGCAAAAACCGGCGCACAACCAAAGGCCATAACGCGTTTTATGGGCTCTGGTTGTGCGACAAGGTAAGAAGTAAGTCTAGAACTAAGAAGAATCAAAGGGGTAGGTGCGCCCCGAGCGCTCAACCGCAGTGATTGCAGGAGCGCCCGGGACGGCTACTAGCTGAGCTCGCGCTTGATCGGCGAGATCGTGATGCCTTGCCTGATATCGGAGTCAGTCTTGGGGAAGCTGATCGCCACCGTTTTCTTGTAGACCACCCGGACTTGTGTGATCAACTCCAAGAGAGGTGACCTCTTGAGCTGGTCCTTGATGATGGACTTGGTGGTCTTGACTAGCTCGCGGCCGCCGGCGATGCCTTCCAACGCCTTGATTGCCCCATCTTCATCGTCGATGACCAGCGTTCCCGTGGTGTCGCTGATGAACTTGATAGTACCCTGTCGCAGGCGGACCTGCGTGGGCGTTCCGTTCTCCTTTGTCAGAACATCACGGTTGGCGATGACATAGTCGAAGATCAGTCCGCTCAGGAGGTCGTAGAGCGCCTTGAAGGGCCTGAGCTCCTCCGCTGCCGACTGCTGCTCGCGAGCAATTCGGCGAGCGGTACGAGCATTGATGTGCTCGATTCTGCGTGCAGCTTCGCCGAGCTGTCGAAGCAACTCCTCGAGCTCTTCAACGCTGGTCGGTGCCGTGACCTCGGGTACTTCCTGCTGGATCGCAGTCTCCTGCGCCACAGTTACACCTCCGATTGGTGGGTTGTCTCCTGCTAGCACTACTAGTATATGATGTTATTTATATAAAAGACAATAAATCAACACTTATAGCAACAGTGATAGGGTTACGTTTATGCTAATTTGCTACAATAGAGCTATTGACTTATGAAACAAAAAATCAGAAACCTGCATAGGACTCATCGTCCCCACATTTTTGCAGCCTCTCTAGTTCTCCTACTGATAACGGTCATCTTTGGGCAACTGATGTACCCGCATGATAGGCTGTTGCCGTTCACGAGAATTGAGGGAAAGGACGTTGGCTGGTGGAAGGCGGATGACGTAGTGGACGGGCTGCATGATCAGTTTAGTTCAGTACCGCTAACGGTAACAATAGAAGGTGGCAAAACGATTCAAACGACCAGTGCGAAGGTTGGCATAACGCCTAAATACCGCCAAGCCCTGGAACGAGCACACGATTATTCTTTGAGGGAGCGGTTGATTCCCTTTTCGTTTGTCTACAAAAACATAGAGTACTCAAATAGCCCGCTACGCTACGCTATAGACGACGAAATCCTGAGTGGTTTTATGGAGGAGGTAACAAAAGCATGTACCGTTACACCGAAGGATGCTGGCTTAAAACTGCAAGGTGAAACAGTAACGCTCGATCCAGCTAAAGCCGGGCAGAGGTGTGAAAAACAGTCAGTAAAAGCTGCCCTGCAGGGGCAGGACATAAGCGTCGCCAAGATGAAAGCCACGGTTACTCCAACAATCATTAAGCCTGCCCGATCTAACGAGGATGTCCAGCAACAGCTGACACGCGCTGAGAATATTATTGCTACAGGTCTGACTATAAAATCTCCAAACAATGAAACTTGGCCCGTACCAAAAGGGACGCTGGTTTCATGGTTGCAGGTTGTCGAAACTGACGGTCAGTTAACTATAGATACTAAGCAAGACGAGATCAAAAAATTTCTCGATAGCCTAAAGGGGTCGCTCTATAAAGAACCTGGTGTGACTCGGATTGTTTTTCGCGACGGCGTAGAGGTTGCAAAGCAGCAAGGGGAGCGCGGTCAGGGTATCGATAGCGAGGTTACGGCTCAACGCGTGAGAACAGCGCTACTAAAAGAGTCCCAACCGATTGCCTGGGTGAAGTTGACAGTTTTGGAGCCTAAAACAGAGTTTGACCGCAGCTATTCCGCGAGCAATACGGGGTTGCAGGCTATGTTGGAACAGTGGGATAAAAATAACGCTGGCCGTTATGGGATAGTGGTACACGATCTAAGTGGTAAAGGCGTATCGGCAAACCTAAACGCAACAATCGACTTTGTTCCCGCTAGTACGTACAAGATGTTTTTGGCCTACGCAGTACTCTTTAAGGTACAGGCTGGAGATATATCAATGGATACGACTACCGATACCGGTATGAGCGTGCGGGCCTGCATTGATGAGATGATCTTAAATTCTACAAACTACTGCGCAGTATCGCTATTTAATCTAGTTGGTGAAAAGAACGTTCACGATTTTATACTCGCCCAAGGCTTTAGCAGCACTAAGATGCAAAATAGTGCATCTGCTGATTTTGAAAAGCATACGACCGCGCACGACGAGGCTGACTTTTTAGTGCGGCTACACAATGGTCAACTGTTGGACAGGGATAATACAGCGTATCTGTTGGGATTGATGAAGCGGCAGGTCTATCGCAGCGGAATTCCAAAAGGCGTCAGCGGCACGACCGTTGCGAATAAAGTAGGTTTTTATGATAGCTATAAGCATGACGCTGC
>PJQJ01000032.1:8623-10927 GCA_002861585.1 Candidatus Saccharimonadota bacterium
CTGATCTTTCTCGTCGCGTTGCCGAGCTAATGCAGTAGAAGCGAGTGGTTTTTATGCTTGGGGCCTAGAACAGAGTGCAAAAATAATCCGAGTAGTGAGATGATGGAAAGAGGCAGCCACTGCCCCTAAAGCACCGACGGCGCGGCGATGAATTGACTCGCCGCGCCGTCGGGCAACTTACCACTGGCTACGTATATTTGCAAAAAGATAGAAAGAAAGTATTATATTGCTACCGCCTGTCCGATATGCGGATGGGCACAACACAGGGTGGTTCAGGTGATCGATATCATGGATCTACGGGCGCTGCGTGAACAGTCTCGAGAGTGGGGCATGCCGGAGCAGCGGGTCACTCCGCCGTCTTCGCTGCGAGTACGACCCTCGCTCGACGAGGTCTGCGATGCGATCGCTGGTGAGGCTAGCGGCAAGGGTGTCTGCTGCACGCCACTCTTCGCCAAGCTGGTGATCGAGCGGATGCAGGCCTACCTGCAGGGGGCCCAGCGAGTGACTCCCTACTACGGCGGCGTCGCGCACGTCGAGCAGGAGGACATGGACAACGGCGTCCATGACATCATGGACGCCTTCATGGTCGACCACCCGCTCGGCGAGCCGATCGCTGCGGCTCCGGTGCCCGAGCCCGACTCCGCACACGGCCTGCTGAACGGTTACCTGTCGGGGGACGGTCCGCTGATCAACGTCGTCCACACCAAGGACAAGGTGCGAGGATCGGTCTACTGTGCGGTCGGCTTCCAGGTGGTGCTAGCACGCGGCTGATCTGATCAAGATCGGCGAGCCCTCTTCCGGAGGCACGATGACACTCAAGCAGTTCGTCATCGTGCCTCCGGGCACAAATCAAGCCAAATTTTAAAGACCATGACGGTCTTTTTTGATGAACATGTAACTTTTCTAACTGCTCACAAAAAATTATTGCCGTTAAATAAAGAGCATAACAGGGGATGTATATGGCAAAAGATTTAATGGTAAGCTGGCTGCGCGATGTTCATGGACTTGAAGGGGCAAAAGTTGAAGCCATCAGGCACATGCTAAAGGACTTCGAAGGTCATACCGACATTCAAGATCGATTGGAGGAATATAGCAAACGGTCCGAGCAACAGGCAGCTGAGATTGAAGCTATACTGCAGCAGTTGGACGAAAAAGCCTCTACCGGTAAATCACTTATCGGTAAATTAACAGCGATGATACCGGGCATTGGATCTGATCTTTACAGGGACAGGGTAGTGAAGGATATGCTAGTGCTTCATGCTGCTGCTCACTTTTCGCATGCATGTTATGTCTCATTAGCTGAGGGGGCAAAGCACTATGGAAGTAATGAGCTGATGGGCCGAGCACAAGAGATTGCACATCAGGAGGAAGAGATGGGCCGATGGTTCCTTGATCAGATTCCACCACTTACCGATAAAGTCTTGATGGAGCAGAATAAGTAGCTAGTCGCGCGGTGCAATAATTGGCGCCTTATGCCGGAAAGAATTATCCTCAAGGATCTGCAAGATGGCCTGAGCCACCTCACGCCGAGCAACAGCTGATTTTGTTGGCCCATTTTCGCTTAACCGGTTGGGTTTTGGATCGCCATTAGTAAGTTTTAGGACGCGAACGATCGTCCATTCTAGCTTGCTCTCCTGCAGGACGAGAGCGTGACTACGTCCATCCTTCACTCGAGAAGGGTCAATAATGCTAATACCGGTATTGAGCAGGCGGTCAGTGAGTGTGATCTGATCGCCAGGAAAACGCACACCGGTGCCAGTAAGACTAATGAGGCGCTTAATCCTCAGTTCTTTCATAACCTCCACCAACGCTTTCATGGTGTCTGTCTGTACTGTTTTACCTGATGAGCGAGTATGACCCAATAGGCTAATAACGGCATCTTGCCCCTTGAGTAGTTTTTTTAGCTGCGCCTTTTTAGCGGCATCGCAGTGAACAACTTCAAGGCGTGGGGCGTCTGCAAAGGGATTTACGTCACCGTGTATACCGGCTCGAACAGTATGACCGGCCATGAGAGCTTCTTCAACAAAGAGTGATCCGGTTCGCCCATTTGCGCCTAATACTGCAATATTCATAGGCATAGTGTACCAAGAGACTTAGATAGTTCGCTACGATGAAAATATAAGAAGATGAAACCTTTGAGCTTCGGTGCTTCTCCAAGTCAGCTGTTTGTGCGCAATAAAAATATTGCTATTTACTTATGGAACCGTCGTATGTATGATAAGCGTAACCGATTTAAAAATAAAAAACGGTGTGTAAAAACAACTTGGAGGGTGGTCCATGCAACGCATTCCTGTGCGCGATGTT
>PJQJ01000032.1:10950-36548 GCA_002861585.1 Candidatus Saccharimonadota bacterium
TCAGATAATTCTGTAGTAGCGCTAAACGAGGCGCAAAATAGTTGCGTTAGGGATAGATATAGTCTTATCTAGCTCTGACGCATCACGTCCGTCATTTACTAATCGAAGCATCTTACCGATGCCGCTATGTGCGACTATGAGGATGGTCTTATCGGGGTACGAGTCGATAATTGTATTAAGGACGCGAGTGGCGCGTTCGTGCAGTGCGTCGAGTGATTCGACGCCGTATTCTTTGATTGAGACAGATTCTGGAGTTTGAAAGTAGTCATCCGTTGGCTTACCTTCGAATTTACCGCAATAGCGCTCTCGTAAGTCAACATTGTAGCGTATAGATTCTTCTGGAAAACCAACTTTCTCCGCAATAATCTGTGCGGTACGTTTTGCACGCTGTAAATCAGAACTAATAATAACGTCAAACGAAAGTCCTTGTGCCTTAGCCCATTCACCGGCTGAACGAGCCTGCTCTTCGCCAATAGTGGTAAGTGGTGAATCTGACTGCCCGGCAACGATTCGATCAAAATTTGCCTGGCTTTGGCCATGCCGTACATAAAAGATAGATTGCATGTAGATATTGTATCCTGTTTTTTGAGTTTGGTTATCTATTTAAGGGTTATTTACGTCTGCGAAAGGGTAACTTACACTATGTGGACATATGTCTTTTACGATAAATCTCCCTGTAATCCCTGCTGGCACGTATATTGTTGCTGTTTCAGGAGGTGTCGATTCTGTTGTTCTTTTGCATCTGCTGCAACACCAACCGCAATTGCAGCTGGTGGTTGCTCACTTCGATCATGGTATTCGTTCTGCTTCCAGTAATGATGCACAATTTGTTGAGAGATTAGCTAAGGACCTCGGACTGCAGTTCGAACTGGGGTTGGGACAACTTGGAGCGGGTGCTTCAGAAGAAACAGCCAGAGTTGCACGATATACATTTTTGCATGAATGTCGCAAAAAATATCATGCGGCTGCTATTATTGCCGCGCATCATCAAGACGATGCTATTGAGACGATGCTGATCAACCTAGTACGAGGAACCGGATGGCGGGGACTGGGCTCGCTCTATTCACACGAGCAACTACTTCGACCAATGCTAGAGGCAACAAAAGATGAAATTATTTCTTATGCAAAGATGCATAGGCTCACATGGCATGAGGATGAAACAAATAGCGATAGCAAGATCTTACGAAATTATATTCGACATAAGGTGGTGCCGCGAATCAAGATGCAGCCGAATAAGTATGGTACTTTAGTTGATCTTTATAAAGAGCAACTATCCCTCCGGCAAAAGATTGATCCAGAGCTGAAGGAGCAGTTTGAGCGATTAGTGAAAGGTGAGGGCGGGGAGATGCAGATTGATCGCTATCAGCTTATTATGCTGCCAAGTGAGGTAAGCTATGAGTTGCTGCACGAAACTATGGTTCGCCTCGTCGGTTCCCGGCTGCTACAAAGGCATGTTGAGCGGATCCTTCTTTTTGCGAAAACAGCAAAAGCAGGTAAGACGTTTGTCGTCAGCGGCAAGGTCGTCTGTCGAACAACAAAGTCACAGCTCATTGTTCAGCTCTGTGAAACCTGATAAAATTAATTGGTAAATATACTACTTTTTCTACTGAAAATCGTTAAAAATCTGAAAGAGAGTTCGTCGATGAAGAAACCTAACATGAAGCGTCCAAACAATGGCTTAAGAACAACCGTCTTTTGGTCGGTAATCCTCCTAACCGGTTTTGCTATTTATGCATTATTTTCACCGCAGCAAGACCTAAAAGAGGTGCCTATTTCACAAGTGATTCAACGGGCAAATAATGGTGAAATTGCTAAGATCGAGATTGAGGGTAACAACCTGTTGGTGACGCCTGCGGCTGAGCGCGGTAAAGACGCAACTGAAAAATCTCGCAAAGAGGCCGGTAGCAGTATCTATGAGCAGGGACTGCGCCAAGACTCTGATGCAGAAGTCGTTGTTCGCGAACCGTCACAGGTTGGTGGTGCTCTTATGAGTCTGCTAGGAATTCTGTTACCAGTACTGCTGCTTGCAGGTGTGTTTATCTTTATGTTTCGTCAGGCTCAAGGTCAGAGCAACCAAGCAATGGGCTTTGGTAAATCTAAAGCTCGTCTTTACGGTAACGAAAAAGAAAAAGTTCTCTTTACTAGCGTTGCTGGTAACGAAGAGGCAAAAGAGGACCTGCAAGAAGTTGTAGATTTTTTGAAGCACCCGAAAAAGTTTCAGGATGTCGGCGCCAAGATTCCTAAGGGCGTACTGCTAGTAGGTCCTCCAGGAACCGGTAAAACGATGCTGGCTCAAGCGGTAGCTGGTGAAGCAAATGTTCCTTTCTTTAGTATCAGTGGTTCAGAATTCGTCGAGATGTTTGTTGGTGTTGGTGCATCACGTGTCCGTGATTTGTTTGCAAAGGCTAAAAAGAATGCCCCATGTATTATCTTTGTTGATGAGATTGATGCCGTAGGTCGCCGCCGTGGTAGTGGCATGGGTGGTGGTCATGACGAACGTGAACAGACGCTAAACCAGATTCTGGTTGAGATGGATGGCTTCGAAAAGGGAACGAACGTCATCGTATTGGCTGCTACCAACCGTGCTGACGTTCTTGACCCAGCCCTGCTTCGTCCAGGTCGTTTTGACCGACGTGTCCGCATTGGCTTGCCAGAGCGCAAAGACCGCGAAGAGATTCTTAAAGAGCACTTTAAGAACAAACCAACCGATGATTCCGTAAGACTAGAAGCACTGGCAGCGAAAACAGCTGGAAGCAGCGGTGCTGACTTAGCTAATATTGCTAACGAAGCAGCTATTTTAGCGGCACGTAATAACCGCAAAATCATCACCAACAATGATGTTACGGCTGCTTTTGAAAAGATTGCCATCGGTGCTGAGAAGAAAAGCCGTGTTATGAACGAGAGCGATAAGCTCTTAACCGCCTATCACGAAGCTGGTCACGCGCTGGTTGGCCATGTCCTTCCTGATAGTGATCCAGTTCACAAGGTAACTATCATTCCACGTGGCGGTACCGGTGGTGTAACGTGGTTCCTACCACCAGAGGACAAGTACTACACATCCGTAATTGAATTTAAAGACGTACTGGCCCGTGCCCTTGGTGGTCGTATCGCCGAGAAAGTCCAGTTTGGTGAGGATCGCATTACGACCGGTGCTGGAAGTGATCTTCGAAAGGCAACCGAAATTGCCCGCGATATGGTAATTGAGCAGGGTATGGGTAAGGGACTTCGCGACCAGGTGTTCCACGAAGACAACGGTGGTATGATGTTTGACCGTATGGTGCATGAGCGTCCATACAGTGAAGAGACTGCCAAAATTATTGACCAAGAAGTTGCGATACTCGTCAAAGAGGCAGCGCAGCGCGCAGAAGCCGTTATTCATCATAACCGCAGCGCGCTTGATGAGCTAGCAAAGGCTCTTGTCGAGGAAGAGACTATCGAAGAAGATCGTGTTGTTCAGCTGCTAAGTAAGGCAAAACTACCAAAAGAGGCTGCTCTTTATTAAGCAGAGTATCCTGCAAAGCGGCAGAGTATCGAAGTAAACAAAAATGAGTCGAGTAAAACGAATTGTTGCACGAGCAAACCAGCGGCTAACCCTTCAGCTAGCCGCTGGTTTATTGGCTGGTTCTAGTCTGCTCTCGAGCATTCTTGGTCTATTTCGAGATCGTCTGTTGAATGCGGCTTACTACAAATCCTATCCTGAAGGAATTGATGCCTATACTGTCGCATTTATTATTCCTGACTTCATGTTCTTCCTGCTTGTATCTGGTGCGCTGAGCGTTACCTTTATACCAGTTCTTAACCAGCGCTTAGCGCGGGGTAATAAAGCATCTGCCTGGCGACTTAGTTCGAGTCTTGTTAACTTCATGGCCCTCACGACACTTGCAGCCAGTCTGCTTATTATCATCTTTGCCGAACCATTGGTGAAGTACGTTGTTGGTCCAGGGCTTGATGAGGCCGGGAGGGGCTTAGCGGTCTCGATGATGCGCGTTATAGCCGTTAACCCATTCCTGTTTGCAATAGCGAGCGTTATTACAAGTTTGCAGCAGGCGATAGGACGCTTTACTTTTTTTGCTCTAGCTCCGGTTGTCTATAACATCGGTATTATTATCGGTATTACGGTCTTTACCAATGGCATTACTATCCTTGGCGTCCAGGTATTCGAAGGTGGAATCATGGGTGTCGCGCTCGGTGTTGTCTTAGGGTCAATTATGCAATTAATCTTAAGTGCTGTCGGGCTGATTGGAATGAACCTTACCTATGAGTTTAAAATACGCTGGAAGCACAAGGGATTTAAGCAAGTGCTTCGCTTGCTTCCGGCACGTTCTTTTGATCAGGGAATAGACTACTTTAATACAATCGTTGAGACTAATTTGGCATCGCGTCTTGCCGCAGGAAGTATCCGTGCCTACCAACAGGCCTTCACGTTGCATATGGTTCCCGTTACATTAGTCGGTGTCGCAATATCAACCGCTGCCTTCCCTCAAATGACAGAACGCCTGGCTACCGGTAAGGTCGACCTGTTTCGCAAAGAGTTACAGACAGTGCTGAGGGTTATCGTTTGGCTGGCACTACCAATTGCAGTCATTACATTCTTTACTCGTGGTTACCTTATTAACTTCTTGGTGAATGGTGGTGATCAAAAGATGGCTTCGATTCTCGGCGTTTTGGCAATTGCTATTGTCTTTCGATCGATTTATCACATTGCAGCACGTTCATTTTATGCACAGCAAGATACGAAGACGCCGCTCTATATCTCTATTGGTACAATCAGCCTAAACATCTTACTGGCCATGTGGTTCGTCCTTGAACTGAAGTTCGATGTCTATGGACTTGCACTTGCCCAATCCATTGTATCGATTGTTGAGGTAGCGGTTCTGTTGATCGTCATGCAATCGCGCATTCCTGGGTTGCTTGATGTCCGTTTTGTGCATGCGATCGCACGAATGGTGTCCGCAAGCGGGTTAATGGGTATAATATGTTATATTAGTGTCCAGGCATTTCAGCTTGGAGCACAGGACCAAAGTTTCGTAGCAACGTTCCCTAAATTTGCACTCATCGCTATCCTCAGTCTTGGTAGTTATGTCTGGATCAGCCATATTTTTCAGCTGAGTGAGCCAAAACCAATTATCAAACGAATCAACAATTTTTTCTTTAAACAGTTCAGAGCTATAACTAAATAATGCAACAATCACATATTCGAAATTTCTGTATTATCGCCCATATTGACCATGGTAAAAGTACCCTGGCTGATCGTCTTATGGAGATGACAAATACGGTCACTGCTCGCGAAATGAAAGAGCAGTTGCTCGATAGTATGGATCTTGAGCGTGAAAAGGGTATTACTATTAAGCTGCAGCCGGTTCGAATGAAGTACAAGGAGTACCAGCTTAATCTGATCGACACTCCCGGTCATGTTGATTTTAGCTACGAAGTAAGCCGCAGCCTTGCAGCCTGTGAAGGAGCGTTGCTGGTAGTAGACGCATCACAGGGTATCCAGGCTCAGACGCTTGCCAATGTCTACTTAGCGATGGAGGCAAACTTAACGATTATCCCGGTCCTTAATAAGATCGATCTACCTGCAGCTGATGTTGAGCGAGTATCGCGCGAGGTAATTGACCTACTAGGGTGTAGTAAAGAAGATATTATGCATGTCAGCGCCAAGACCGGTGTTGGTGTAGCTGACGTCCTCGAGACGGTTGTCCAACGAGTACCAGCCCCGACAGGGAGCGAAACCAAACCCACGCGAGCTCTAATATTCGACTCCGTTTACGATGATTACCGCGGCGTAATCCTGTATGTTCGATTGATGGACGGCGAACTAAAAAAGAATAGCGATATAACGATGATGGCAGCGGCGGCGAATGGGCTTGCTCTTGAAGTGGGGGCGCTGCAACCAAGGATGAATCCTCAGCCATCTCTGAGCACTGGAGAGATCGGTTATATTGTTACTAATCTAAAATCGGTCGCAGAAGCCCGCGTCGGTGATACGGTAACGCTTAGCAAGGTACCAGCAGTTCAGGCCCTTTCAGGGTACCAAGAGGTAAAACCGTTTGTTTATGCTGGTATTTTTCCAAGCGCCGCTGATGATTATCCCAGCCTAAAAGATGCACTCGAAAAGTTAACACTTAATGATTCAGCCTTGCAATATGTTCCAGAAAATTCTCAAGTTCTTGGGCATGGCTTTCGAATTGGCTTTCTTGGTCTGCTGCATATGGAGATCGTCAAGGAGCGGTTAGAACGATCGCATAATTTAGAGCTTATCATTACTAATCCATCAACTGATTATCAGATTACTTTGGTAACAGGTGAAGAGATAACTATTCAATCAGCTGCTGAACTACCAGAAGTAATGCACATAGCTGAAATACGTGAACCATGGATAAAGGGTGAGATCGTCACACCACAAACCTACATAGGCAACGTGCTGCAACTGATCGTTAATGGTCGAGGCCAGCATAGCAATATCAGCTATATGGATAGTGAACTAGCGCTTATTAACTTTAGAGCACCACTGGCAAACATGTTGACTGATTTTTATGATCAGCTCAAGAGTATTACTAGCGGATACGGAAGTTTCAACTATGAGCTTGCTGATTACCGAGCCGAGCAACTGGTGCGGCTGGACTTCTTAGTTGCAAGCGAACGTGTTGATGCGCTTAGTGTTATGGTGCACCGTTCAGAAGCTGAACGCTTAGGCCGAGAGATGGTAGCTCGCCTAAAAGAGGTTATTCCCAAACAATTGTTTGTTGTCAGTCTACAAGCTGCTGTTGGCACAAAGGTGATAGCTCGTGAAAATATTCCGGCGCTCAAAAAGAATGTAACCGGCCATCTATATGGTGGGGATGTTAGCCGTAAAAAGAAACTTTGGGCTAAGCAAAAAGAGGGTAAAAAGCGGATGAAGAAGTTTGGTAAAGTCGAAATTCCCGCTGAAGCATTTATCGTCTTACTCAAACAAAAATAGCTCCGTGATTCGGAGCTATTTTTGTTTGAGGCAGCGCTACTTTACGCGTTGCTCTTCTTTTTGTCGCGGCGCATCTTGATGAATGCAGCAGCAGAACCGACAATCATAACTGCACCCAAGGCAACAGGGATCATAACGTCAAAACCAGTGTTTGCAAGTGATCCATTTGTTGTTGGCTCTTGTGGTGCTGGTTGTGTCTGCTGAGTTGTAGCATCACCATACACTTCAGAGCTGTAGGCACCGCCACCATACGATGCATCAACCTGTCCAACGAGGTTGAAGTAACTGATGTTTATTTTCATAATTCTATTGCGTCCTTACCTTAAGCAGTATAGTATACTTATAGGCAGAATAAAGCAAGTGAGGGAATAAAAGTATGTTCGATAATGTTGCTGAGATTTTGGGTTTAGGTACTCCTGAACTTATCATCATCTTGGTTATTGTACTCTTGCTGTTCGGAAGCAAAAAGCTACCTGAACTAGCAAAGAGCGTAGGTTCTTCTGTAAAAGAACTCCGCAAGGGAATAAGCGACGAGGTTAAAAGTGAAAAATCCTCGGACGCAAACAATCGATCCTAGCGACGCGAATCAAAACACGCCGGCCCTACCAACTTTCATGGATCATGTCTATGAGCTGAGGGGTCGGCTGTTTTGGATAGCGGTCATATTCTTGGTGGGCTCTGCTGCAGCGTACCCTTATTATCATGCAATTATTGATTTTCTGGTCGCGCCACTCGGTAATCAGAAATTGTACTACTTAACACCGGTTGGTGGGTTTAGTTTTATCATCAAGGTCTGTACCTATGTTGGTATGGTCCTGACGCTGCCTGCAGCTATCTATCATCTTTACAAGTACTTACAGCCTGTCGTCGGACAGGTGAAGGGAAGAGTGGTGCTTGGGTATGTCCTCTTCTCGCTCTTGCTTGCAATTGGTGGAACGGCTTTTGCCTACTATGTCATCCTGCCTGCTGCGCTTCACTTTTTGACTAATTTTGACGTTAAAGATGTTACGGCGATGTTGACCGTCGACTCGTACCTATCCTTTGTTATCACCTACCTTCTTGGTGCTGCCGTCTTATTTCAGCTGCCAATTGTGCTGCTCATTATTAATGCCATCACACCCCTTTCGCCAAAGGGGCTCATGAAGTATCAGCGCTATGTACTGCTTGGAGCGTTTGTTGCCGCAGCTATTATATCGCCAACACCTGACATTACAAACCAAACCCTCTTGGCAGTGCCAATTATTATTATGTACCAGCTCGGTATTATCCTTATCTGGATTCGCAATGCCTTTAAAAAGAGTCCCAAGAAGGCAGCTACGCCAGCCCTGCAGCATGGGGTTGCTAAAAAGGGCAGGGGAAAACAGGCAACAATCTTTGAGATTAAGCAACCACCTTTTAAAGTTCATGTCACTGGGCCACCACTACCTGCACGCATACCAAAACAACCACAGTTAGGAATGAGTGTGCAACCAGCGGTGATATCAAAACCAGCTCCTTTGTATACTAAGCCGGTGGGACGTGCGAATCACGGTACAGTGGCTCCCGCGATTGTTATGAAGCCACAACCAGTTGCTGTGCAGGTTGGAGCTTCTGCTGCTACAGTAAAAGCTCAGCCCATGACGCGTACCAACTTATATGGTCGACCGCAGCCGGCACCACCGCAGCGAGCAATGCGTTCGTCATATGTCTCTCCAGCTATGCGTCAAGCTCAAATTGGACGTGTCTCTTCACGAAGTGTAGACGGTTTAATGCCGTCACGACAGATTGTAATATCGTAAGTATAATCTAGAAAAATTTATTGACTTATTGCTGTAAAAGCATAATAATTATGAGTACAAAGTCTCTAAAAATAAAAATCAAAAAATAAAACAAAAACAATAAGGAGTTTATGATGCAACTCAACCTCGACGGAATCTTGCAAAAAGAGATGGATCGAAAAGATTTTCTAAAGCACCTTGCAATTGGTGCGGTAGCTGCCACGGGTATCGGCACGATTATCAAAGCAGTCGCCCCTCAGTCTGGCTTTAACATTGGATCACAGGCTGGTTCAACACAGAACCAAGTTTTTGGTTACGGCGGTTCAGTGTACGGTGGTGGTCAAGAACGCCAAGTTCACACTACCGCTCGTCAATCATAAGCCTTTTTAGGATACAAGCTGCTCTTAAAAAGGTGGCTTGTATTTTAATTTCCGTTAAAATAGATCTTTTATGGAACAACACAATCAATTGCTTATAAACAAAATCAACGCATACCGTCCAAGCGACGAAGCAATTGAAATCGTGCAGGCGACTCCGCTCCTAACCCTCTCTGGGATTGCAGGTGCCGGTAAAGATACGGTTGGTAATCGGCTGCTACAAACCGGCAAGTACCATCGAATTATTTCACACACAACTCGCGTACCACGCACGAATAATGGAGTACAAGAGGTAAATGGGGTTGATTATCACTTCGTCGATCCCGTTACAGCTGAACATATGATAGACAAGCGGGGCTTCGTAGAGGTAAAAGGGGTTCACACAAAGATATATGGTACGAGCGTTGGAGAATTTGTCCTTGCTCGGGACGAGGGTAAGATCGCTATTGCAGAAATTGATGTTCAAGGAGCTGATGAGTACGTGCGGCTCAATCCAAGGACGCGGGCAGTCTTTTTAATTCCACCAGATCCCAATACGTGGTTACTACGCCTGAAGAATCGTTACCAAGACGACTGGAGAGCGCACCGGGATGATATATTAATCCGATTCGCCTCAGCACAACGAGAACTAGGACATGTGGCTAACTCGCCGCACTATCACCTTGTCATCAATCGGACGATGGAAGAAACGGTGCAGATTGTTCGCTCAATTGCCGAAGAGGGGAGCGACTTCAGCCAAAATAAAGTGGCAAGAGCATCGATTGCAGATATACTCGGATTTTTAGCTTCGTCCCAGTCCGTAGAAGCACTAGAATAATTTGGCACTCTTGACTTTCGAGTGCCAGTACGAGTACTATGAGCATAAAGAAGCGTAAAAGTTTATATATATGACTGAACGACAAACTCTCATACTCAATGCAATCATAGAGCAGTACGCCGAAGTTGCTGCGCCAGTTGGTTCAGTTATGCTTGCCAAACTTTTTGGCGTTTCAAGTGCTACCATTAGGGCTGAGATGGCACGCCTGGAGGAGATGGGTTTCATTCAACAGCCACATACCAGTGCTGGCCGTATCCCAACCGATAAGGGGTATCGTCAGTATGTCAATTTGCTTGTTCAGCAGCATGAACAGCCCAACCTCCTGCAAGACAGGAGTGTGCGCGCCATTGAGGCTCGTGTCTCTCAGCATAATGGCCATGCTGATCGAGCAATAAGAAGCGCGGTGAATAGCCTTGTTGAATTAACGCACAATTTAGGTCTTGCGACAATCGGTGATCAGCTCTACATCAGTGGTATTGGTAACCTGTTCTCCCAACCTGAATTTGCTCGTGGCGAACATGTCCAGGCAGTTGCGAGGTTGCTCGACAATCTTGAGCCATGGCTAAAAGAGGCAGCACCGAACGAACCACTCAATGTCTTTATTGGCCATGAAAATCCAATAGGTAAAGCGAGCGGCTGCAGCTTGATTATCAGTAGATTCCAATCGCCCTATTCCGATCGCAGCTACATTGGTGTTTTAGGTCCAACAAGGCAGAGCTACGGCAAAGTAATGCAGCTGGTTCGCCACGCCGGCTCAATGCTTGAGGAAGTACTGTAGGCCTATGCGCTTTATTCCATACATTTTACTGTTTTTGACAACGGGCATTGTTTTTATCCGCTGGAACGGCACAAAGAAGACTAATCAATCTGACACTGACGAGGAGGACTAATGGCTAAGACGAAAAAACAAGCAGAACTAGATCAGACGATTGCAGAACTAACACAAGATCTTCAACGAACTCGTGCTGATTTTGAAAATTACCGAAAGCGGGTTGATCAGGAAAAGCAGAGCGTTCGAGACGCAGCAACGAGTACTACGATCTTAAAATTACTGCCGGTCGTTGATACGATAGAACGTGCCTTGGCTCATACCCCTGAGGACTTAAAGGGAAATAAGTGGGTGCAAGGGATTGTTGCACTGGATAAAAACCTCCAGAAGGCCATTGATCAACTAGGGCTGCAGCGGATAGAGGCTAAGGGCGGAACCACGTTTGACCCTAATTTACACCAAGCAGTTATGTTTGAAGAGGGAGATGGTGAGACTGAAGTTATCGCTGAGGAGCTACAGCCGGGATACGTTCTGAACGGTACTGTTATCCGTCATAGCATGGTTAAAGTCAAAAAAATGTAAGATATCTTACAAACTTATTGCTTTCTAGCGAAACATATTATATAATTTATCCATGAACCAGCAACATGGCATGAGGGGCGAATTTCACCCTCTTGGTGTTGATCTCGTTACTCTGTCTAAACTAGAGTCTAGTACTTCACGACCTGAACTAGAAAGAACAGAGGCTTTGCTCGAGCTACTTGATGAAACTATGGAACGAACAGGCAGTAACGCGCTTCTAGGGGAGTTTGAAGCGTATGAGCGTAAGAAGTACGGTCTTTCGCCACAGGTACAGCACACACGTCGTGTCGGGGCGGTCGGTCTGCTTACTGGCATAAGACTCGGACTGCCCTCGCATTTGGCGTTTCGTATTGCCTATGCTGGTACGACCCATGATATGGGTAAGCGGGATCCAGAAATCAATAATGTCGTTAATAGCCATCGCAAGTTTACTCGCGATGATCCCGAGCGTGAAATCATCAATCAACACTCGTCAGTTGGTGCCGATATTCTCACGACCTACTTGCATGCTGATAATGAGTTTGATATTACCTGTAATACTGATGCAATCTTTGCGGCAGCATACCACCATGCAACATCTGAAACTTTGCAGGAGCTTCTTGAGACAGCTCCTGATCAAGAGACTCGTGAACGGGTAGAGATTACTCGTCTCACGCAGGTACTAGATGTATATGACGCCCTTACTGATCCTCTTCGTTCATACAGAAATGGCGTTGATCGTCACGAAGTAGCCAAAGCTATCGTTGTAAGTCATTTAGGTGAAGAGACAGTAATATTTGGGGTGCGTGTTGCCGATATAGTAGAGATGTTGCCAGCGATAAAACAACAGTTAGCTTAAAACAGCACTATAAAAGAAATTATATTATATTAGCACTCTTGACGATGGAGTGCTAATTTTTTACACTAGGATTAGTTAGCAATCAATGCGAGAGATTGCTAAAATATAAGCATTACATGTTTGCATTTCTGAACAAATATAAGGAGAGAACGAACATATGGGAAAAATTATTGGAATCGATCTTGGTACGACCAACAGTGCCATGGCGTACATGATCGCTGGTAAGCCAGAGGTAATTGCTAACGCCGAAGGTAATCGTACCACGCCAAGCGTCGTTGCTATCAATAAAAATAGTGAACGACTTGTTGGCCAAGTCGCACAGCGTCAGCGTGTGACAAATGCAAAGAATACTATTTATGGTGTAAAACGACTTATCGGCCGTAAATTTAGTGATAAAGAGGTACAAAAAGACCTCGATATTATGCCGTATGAGATTGTGAAAAAGGGTGATGGTGTCGCCGTAAAGATGGGTGATAAAGAATATACCCCTGAAGAAGTTTCTGCCATGATACTTGGCAAGCTAAAAGCCGATGCCGAAGCCTTTTTAGGTGAGCCAGTGACAGAAGCGGTTATTACCGTTCCTGCTTACTTTGATGATTCCCAACGCCAGGCAACTAAAGATGCAGGTAAGATTGCCGGTCTTGAAGTACGGCGTATTATTAACGAGCCAACAGCTGCTGCACTAGCATACGGACTTGACCAGAAGAAGGAAGAAAAGATTGCTGTCTTCGACCTTGGTGGTGGAACCTTTGATGTCTCTATTCTTGAACTTGGTGACGGCGTCTTTGAGGTTAAGAGTACCAATGGAGATACTCACCTTGGTGGCGAGGACTTCGATAACCGGATTGTAAACCACTTCCTCGATGTCTTTAAGGCTGAAAACGGAATAGATCTAAAGGGTGACAACGCAGCAATGCAGCGCCTGAAGGACGAAGCTGAAAAGGCAAAGAAGGAGCTTTCAAGCACAACCGAGACAGAGATCAATCTGCCATTCTTAACGGCTGATGTAGATGGTCCAAAGCACTTTGAATACAAGCTAACGCGCGCCAAGCTTGAAGAGCTCGTAGCCGATCTTATTGACCGTACAGCTGAGCCAATTGAGAAAGCGTTAAAAGATGCAGGTCTTAAGGCTAGCGAAATCGACGAAATCGTCCTAGTTGGTGGTATGACTCGTATGCCCGCAGTCGTCGAAAAGGTAAAGAAAATTTTTGGTAAAGATCCGCTAAAGGGCGTAAATCCGGATGAAGTTGTTGCTATCGGTGCAGCAATTCAGGGTGGTGTCCTTGCTGGTGATGTGAAAGACGTTCTGCTGCTTGACGTTACTCCTTTAAGTCTAGGTATTGAAACAATGGGTGGTGTCACAACGAAGCTGATTGAACGCAATTCGACCATTCCGACCAGCAAGAGTGAGACTTTTTCAACTGCCGCCGACAACCAGCCGCAAGTAGAAGTTCATGTCCTGCAGGGTGAGCGCGAAATGGCGACTGACAACAAGAGTCTCGGTAAATTTGTTCTTGATGGTATTGCTCCTGCCCCTCGTGGTGTGCCGCAGATTGAAGTAACATTTAATATCGATGCTAACGGTATTCTTAACGTCACAGCAAAAGACAAGGGTACTGGCAAAGAGCAATCAATTACTATCCAAAACTCTGGAAACCTCAGTAAAGAAGATATTGAGAAGGCTCAAAAAGAAGCTGAAGCACATGCTGATGAAGACAAGAAGAAGCGTGAAGCGGTAGAAGCCCGTAACCTCCTTGAGAACTCTATCTATCAAGCTGAAAAGATGCCACATGAGTACAAGGATAAGATTTCTGATGACGACAAAAAGGTGATCGAAGGGGCTGTCGAAGAGGCCAAGAAACATGTTAAGAGCACCGATAAAGATGAGATTGAAGCTGCAACAAGGGCTCTGATGGACAAAATTCAGCCAATTGGAGCCAAGATGTATGAGGCAGCTGCTGAAGAAGCAAAAGGATCTGGCGAAGCCAATAATGACGGTCCTGTTGAAGGCGAAGTCGTTGATAGCGATAAGAAAGACGATAAGTAATACTGCCTGTGCGACAGTTTCACTTTGACCTCCATTTTGATCGCAAGAAGCAGTTAACCGCTATAGATAAGTCTATGGCGGTTGCTGCCGTTGTGCAGCCCCTCATGACATTACCGCAAGTCATCCAGATCTTCACTACTCAAAATGTTACTGGTATCTCGCTATTGACGTGGGTTGCGTACTTAGTGCTCGGACTTGTCTTTCTGGCCTATGGTATTGCTCATAGTATCAAACCACTGATCGTCACACAGATTCTCTGGTTTACGGTAGACTTATTAGTAGTGGTAGGAATTATTATCTACAGGTAAAACGCATATGAGTAAACGTGATTACTACGAAGTACTGGGAGTCAGTAAAACTGCATCGGCGGACGAGATTAAAAAGGCGTTCCGTCGGTTGGCCGTGCAGTACCATCCAGACAAGCAGGGTGGTGACGAGGCCAAATTTAAAGAGATTAATGAGGCTTACGAAGTTCTAAAAGATCAACAAAAACGACAGCGCTATGATCAGTTTGGTCATGCTGGTGTCGGTGGTAGCGCCGGTGGTGGTAATCCATTTGAAGGCTTTGGCGGTTTTGGTGGCGGCGGACAGAACGTTCACTTTGATTTTGGTGATTTAGGCCTTGGCGATATTTTTGGTTCTTTCTTTGGCGGCGGTGGTCATGCCGAGCAGCGACAAGCGCGCGGCCGTGACGTTGCAATGGATATTGACCTAACCTTTGAGCAGTCTATCTTTGGTGCCGAAAAATCGCTCAAACTGACCTTAGAGGATATATGTGATCACTGTAAAGGTAATACGGTAGAGCCAGGACACGATCTAAAGACCTGTCCGACATGTAAAGGCTCTGGCCAGCAGGTTCGCATTATGAATACGATGTTCGGCCAGATTCAACAGGCCAGTATCTGTAGTGAATGTCGCGGCCGCGGCCGTGTACCTGAGAAAGTTTGTACTGTCTGCAAAGGAAGCGGTACCAAGCGTAAGGATCAAACAATTACCCTTAAAGTGCCAGCGGGTATTGATGACGGTGCCACAATTCGCCTTCGTGAGCGCGGTGAGGCGATAGCAAATGGGGCAAAGGGTGATCTATACGTTAATATACGTGTTAAGCCTCACAAGCAGTTTACGCGGGAAGGCAATCTGATTCTTAGTGATGAACACATCAGCATGATTGATGCAGCATTGGGTGCTGAACTGGATGTAGCGACAGTTGACGGGGTTGTTCGTATGAAAGTTCCAGCTGGCACCCAGAGTGGAACTGATTTTAAACTACCGGGTCATGGTGTACCGCATATCCGCGACAGCAAACGTGGTGATCATATCGTTACTATTCATGTCGATACGCCAACCAAACTCAGTAAAAAGCAAAAAGAACTCCTTCAGCAGTTTCAATCGGCGACTAAAGGTTCTCGTTTTGGACTGTAATAAGAAGTAGCTCATTGTTGTTGGTACTCCGACAACTGCCTGTAAGGGGTATAGTAGGTACATGATTCATATACGTAAGATGCATCCAGAGGATGCGGAGCAAGTAATTCGATTAAGCAGCGCTGCCCGTATTCAGGTCTATCAAGACTTGATCTCAGCAGATCGCCGAGCGGCATTTATGGACTCCCAATCAACTGATTTGGCGATGCTTAGTAAGAAGATCAGGCAGTTACAAAACCGATTGAATGATACCAGTAAGATGACACTCGTGGCCGAAGAGGACGGGTCTGTTATTGGCTACTGTGCGGCAACAGTTGGTGAGAATGCTGTGTATCTCAGTAATCTTTATGTTCACCCAAAACATCAGGGCAAGGGAGCGGGTAAGCTACTCTTTGCAGCCCTAAAGAAACATTACCCACATAAATCTATGCGCCTGCATGTAGTCGGTGAGAATGCTCGGGCTCTATCGCTGTATGAAAAGCTTGGTTTTAAAAAAATAGAATCTCGTCCAAGCACATATTTTGGTCTCAGTCGAATACTCATGGAAGCCAGTGCCGACATTGACTTTTCCCTGTAATTTTGCTATAATATAAGTCATGCTTTCAGCTGAATCTACAGTAGCAATTCATACCCTGCGAAATTCAAAACCCGCAAAATTAGAACAGGTGGTCGACCATGGCCGTTTTTTACGCGATTTAGCTGATAAAAAACTATCGGTTGTTATTACAAATCTCAATACTTTCAAGGCTGGAGAGCTTCTGCGACCAGTAGTTGATAGCGATGGTACTGTGCGGTTCACACCTGAAACCGTAGCCGTTGAAAGCCTTGCTGGTCTCGTATCTATGCATAACCGTGTTCTTGGACCGTTAACACATGAAGCGGCAACCGGTATTCCACGGGTAAACAGCAATGAGCTAAAGGAGTATGCAAACTCAAAATCTCGGCTCAACTCTGAGATTTTAGGCGAGTATCAGGTACCGACACTCTTAATTCCGACAGATCCTGCGGAAATAGGTACTGCTATTGAGATGCTAGGTTCAATAGAGGGATCACGTGTGATCGTAAAGAAAGACAATGGTTCAGGCGGTGGGTCAACTCAGCGGCTCGACAAGGCTGAGGCCGCTCAGTGGCTCGAACAGTTCTTTGCCGATGAGCAGCGCTCTGCCCATGTTATGCAGCCTGAAATAATTTTTGGAACATTACCTGAAACGATTCGGGGTGTGAGCGAGCAGGAAGAAGATCTAGTTCGCCGATCACGGCAAGAGGGATTGCTTACTGAGCTGCGCCTCTTCGTTGTTAAGCGGCAGAACGAGGCGGATATCATACCAATTGGTCGCATCGTTGCCGATAAAGATGATCGAATGGGTGGTGCAAGCGATACATATGTTGATGTCACCGTTGATGATTCGCTTATGAATGAGCTTGCTCCGGTTGCCCAAGGAATTATTGATAAAACTGTTGAACGATCAAAGAGCGCACCATTTGCCGTGGGTGCAGTCGATTTTTACTTTTTACCTGATGGCGGTTTCGGTGTGATGGAGGCAAATATTAAGAGCCCACAATTACCACGTACACGAGATAATGCAGTAGCTGGTCGTGCCGTTCATAGGGCACTTGCCAAAACACTAGCGACGATGGGAGGTAGATAGATATGAAAAAAGATGCACTCGTCTTCTTTAGTTATAGAAGCCACAAATTCGGGTATATAGAGATGCTCTTTGACCGCTTGCAGCAGCGAGCCGAGCAAACTGACCTGCGGTTGCACCGTGGATCACTGAAAGATCTTCATATTGCAATCCGTGATGACCGTATGAGTATTATAGAATCGCTAACCGGACGTGATTTGAGTACATTTGCACTTATCTATTTTGAGCTCTGGTATAAATCACCACAGCAAGCACTCGCTGCTGCTTTATTTGCCGAGCGTCACAAGGTTCCATTTTTCAGCAAAGAACTCTTATCAACTATTCCGCTGACAAAAGTAGGCGAATTAGCCAAATTAGCTGACAATGGTGTTCCGCTGCCGAATTCTTTTATATCAAGCGCTCGTGAACTTAAAAAGGTATTTAAAAAGTCTCCGCCAATCGACTTTCCATTAATTATGAAAGCAGCAGATGGATATGGTGGAAAAAATAATTTTCTCGTAAGGGATTATGACCAGCTAGTTCGGTTGCTTGAAGAGAATAAGCAGCTAGACTTTGTTATTCAGGAATTCATTGAAAACGACTGTGATTATCGTTGTCTCGTATTCGGTGGTAAGGTTCAGCTAGTCTTGCAGCGTACCAGGGCTAGTAAAGAGACACATCTTAACAATACATCCCAGGGTGCTGAAGGACGAATGGTGCCGGTTGAAACATTGCCACCTGAAGCGATCGCCTCAGCTGAGCGTGCAGCTAGTGTGCTTGGCCGCGAGGCTTTTGCCGGCGTAGATCTACTTATAGGCAGCCAAACTGGGAAGCATTATATTTTGGAAGTAAACCAGACGCCTCAAATCGAGATAGGTGCCGAAGTTGAACAGAAGATGGACGCGTTGCTATCCTATATGTCTCAGATTGCAAAGGAGCCGACTAATGAGTAAAGCGCCGCTTGTCGTTTTTGTCTTTCCAGTTGAGCGTGCTGCGACGAGCACGCGCTATGGTGGATTTGCAAAACGACTGCAAAAGGCCGGTGGCCTAAAGGGGTGTGAACCGCTGACGGTTGCACTGGAAAATCTTGCCTTTATTATGCATGAAAATGGTGAAGCCGATGTTGTTGACGTTGTTTCAGGTGTTAGTATGCGCCAAGCTTCGTTCGTTTACTTTAAATCGTGGGAGGCGATGCCGGAAGAGGCGAGCGCACTTGCTAACTTCTTACATTTTAGCGGTGTGCCATTTGCCGATACCGCCAGTCTTGGCATGGGTGTTTCGAAACTAGCTACTGCCTTTAAATTATGGGGGAGTGGAGTAAAGACACCGCAGTCTCTATTTGTCCGTCGAGCTGACCGATTAGTTGAATTTTTAGAGCGCAATCCTGATCTGCTGAGCGTCAAATTTATCGTCAAGGACATTCACGGAGCCAAGGGAAAGCTTAATTTCTTGACTGATCTTACGGGCCTTAAGGAGATTCTTGAGGAGCACCCTGATGTACAGTTTATCTGTCAGCGTTTTGTGCAGAACCAGGGTGATTACAGAATTGGCGTCTACATGGGCAAGTCATCGTTTGTTATCAAACGGACAGGCAGTGGTGATAGTCACCTAAATAACGTCTCTGCCGGGGGAACTGCTGAATATATTCCGACAGCAGATGTGCCTCGAAAACTCCTGCGACTAGCGGAAAGGGCAGCCCGAGCGGTAGAACTGCAGGTTGCTGGGGTTGATGTTATTGTCGATAGGGAGAGTGAAGTACCGCTCATTCTCGAGGTGAACCAAGGTTCACAGATTGTGACCGGCGCCTATACAGATGAAAATATTGCTGCTTTTAACGATGCGTTCAGCGCAGTAATAAAGGGCCGATATGCTCGCGCGTCAAAAAAACCAACTCATGTCATTGGCCGTCGTACCATTGCATCACTCCCCGAACTAGGGGTTGAGCGAATAGTTGCTAAAACTGATACCGGCGCCTACTCTTCGACGATTCATGCTGAGAATATTCGCCTTGAAAAGCAGGAAGGCATCGACGTTCTTGCCTTTGAAGTTATCCCATCAAAGCACCTTAAGACGAAGGATGATGCAGTGCAGACGCTCTTCTTCAAGGAGTACTTTGTGCAAAAGGTGCGCAGCTCAAACGGGCTAATGCAGCTTCGGTACAGTATAAAGACAAAGCTAACAATAGAGGGCAGGACTTTCCCGGCGGTACTCACTTTGAGTAATCGCTCGGCGATGGGATACCCGCTCCTGATCGGCAGAAAACTCCTTCGTTCACGATTTTTAGTGAACGTCGAACTGAACGAGGAGCATCAAACGGCCTGGAATTACTAAGATAAACAGTTGCAATGAAAGCCCGGTCAGTTTAACGTAAGGAAAAGATATGAAGATTGTTATTTTATCGAAGGGTGGCGCTAACTACACCACGAAGCGCCTCAAAGAAGCTGCCAAAGCCCGCGGACATGCCGTAAGGGTTGTTAATTATAATAAGTGTTACATGACGATCGAGAAGAATAATCCGATTGTGTACTACAAAGGTGAACCACTTATTGCCGATGCTATTATTCCCCGTATCGCACAAAGCTACACCAAGTATGGCTCTTCAGTTGTGCGTCAGTTCGAAATGCAAGGTGTCTTTACGGCTGCCAGTTCGATTGCAATTGTTCGTTCTCGCGATAAGCTGCGCTCTTACCAGCTGCTTGGAAAGTACGGCGTTGGAATTCCAAAAACAGTCTTTGCGCGTGAAGCGGCCGATTTTGAGGATGTTATCGAACGCGTTGGTGGAACACCGGTTATCATCAAAGTAGCCAAGGGAACACACGGTAACGGGGTCGTTTTAGCTGAGACTAAAAAAGCAGCCAAAGCGGTAATGCAGGCTTTTTACGTTGAAGGTGTAAACTTTTTGGTGCAGGAATTTATCAAAGAATCAGCCGGTACTGATATCCGTGCCGTCGTTGTTGGCAACAGAGTTGTTGCGAGCATTGCTCGCCAGAGCCTCGATGATGATTTTCGTTCTAACACCCATCAGGGTGGAGTTGGCAAACCTATCAAGCTAACTGAAGAAGAAGTCAAAACCGCCATCAAAGCCGCAAAAGCAATGGGGCTCCCTATCTGCGGTGTTGATATGATGCGCTCCGAGCGAGGACCGCTGGTGCTCGAGGTTAATTCATCGGCTAGCCTAAAGACTCCTGAACTCATTACAAAACGAGATGTTGCAACCAAAATTATTGAGTACATCGAGCTCAATGCAAAGCGCCGTAACAAAAAGGACCGCGTCGGAGCGTAGGAGAGATTATGGTTGATAGAGTAAAACTTGCAACCTTTGCAATCCTATTCGTTGCTGTTGTCTCGATATTAATGTTCTCGCTGTCGCTTGGTACGCCAAAACCAACAGAGAGGGCGGTTATAAATAATCGAAGTATTGCGCTAGATGTTGCAGACACTGCCGATGAGAGGGAGAAGGGGTTGTCTGGAACAGCGCAGTTGCAGAGTAACCGTGGATTGCTATTTGTCTTTGAAGATACGGGCTACTGGTCCTTTTGGATGAAGGATATGAACTACTCGATAGATATTATTTGGTTTAACGAGTCGAGGCGGGTTATTCACCTCGAGGAGAAGGTTAGTCCTAATACCTATCCACGACAGTTTGTACCTAATACGCCAGCAAAATATGTCTTAGAAATTCCGGCTGGAAGGGCGAAAGAGTACGATATTAAACTAGGTGATCAAGCGACATTCTACTTGCCATAAGCGCTTTAGTGCTATTATGGTGGCATAATGTCTTCCTTTGTTATTTTAGGCGTGGGCGCTCTACTGTTTCTCTTAGCTTTTGTGACGAAGCGTCGCTTTGGAGTGCTCGGTTTGGGACTCTGCGCGGGAACGCTCCTAAGTGAATCGCTAACAGTCTACGTTGCGACGCTCTTAACTGATAACGGCGTGGAGATGGTGTCGGTTAGTAGCACTGCCTTGGCCTCATGTATCCTGATTGTACTGCCGTCGCTCATTCTGCTCTTTAGTGGTCCTAAGTACACCAAAAGAGTGCCCGCGATAATTGGCGCACTGCTCTATACCCTTATGGCAACGCTGCTCGTTCTAGGACCCTTGAGTAGTTCGCTCGTAACTGACGCTACGTCGCGCGCTATCCTGCTTCAGGTGTCACGTTTTGAGCAGATTGCTCTGGCGGTATTTGTCGCGGTGGCGCTCATTGATACCTTATTTTTGCATGGTCCTAAGCTAGGCAAGAAGGGCGACGAACATTGACAGTAGTAGCGACAAAGTGGTACCATATGCAAGTTGACGCGCGGGACCATAGCTCAGCTGGTTAGAGCACCTGCCTTTTAAGCAGGGTGTCCTGGGTTCAAGCCCCAGTGGTCCCTCCATGGAAAGAGACTTACCCTAGCGGTAGGTCTTTTTCTATGACAGTGATATCTCGGCATCAGTACTAGATCGTTCACATTACGCAGCCGTCAATGGTATATTTGCTTAGATTTATTCTTCAATTACTGTAATTCGTGCAAATATGTAAGAATACTCACTGTTGAGCCGATGCTTTTGAACTATTCTAATAAGTACAAAAGGGGTAACCAAAGGAGGAGCGGATGGCGAAGAAGGAAACGGCGAAACGCGGTCTTGCTAGCGCTAGCGAAGAGACTCGTAGACGAGTAGCTCGTATGGGCGGCAAAGCAAGTCATGGCGGCGGCCGTCGCAAGAACGAAAATACTGATCAATAATTTTCTCACTCACACACTCACACATTGGATCTAACAGTCCATCACTTACATAAGAGAGACGCACCCCACCCGCGTCTCTCTTTACTTTTTACGTCAATTTTTTCAGCATAAGTTTTATGAGGGAGTATACTGCTTTGCAATGTACTCATTTTATCCTCTCAAGAAGGTGCAACGAAAAACACTCGTCTGTTTGTGGTCCATCGGCGTGCTAATGGGTCTAGCTGCAGTAAAGCTTGATGTAACGTCAGAAGGTATAGGATGGTGGTTTATAGCCGGATTATTGCTTATAGCTGCTCTGCGCCGAACACCCAATGCGGTGCTCCTTGTGCTTATCTCTGGGCTACTTGTAGGAAACTTGCAAGGTAGCAGAGTAGCTCAAGATGTAGCTTTGTACGATCTCTTTATGGGACAGAAGGTAACTCTTGTTGGCACCGTGAGTGAGGATCCAACGTACGGAGAGAGAGGTGAGCGGATATTCTATGCCAGTGACGTTGCTATTAGTGGTAAAAGTTTGCCAGGCAAGGTCAGGATCAGCACGTTGTCGGCAGTAACGATAGGGCGCGGCGATGCTATTGTTGCACAAGGAAGGGTTAAACCAGGGTTCGGACCATACCAGGCACGCATAAGTTATGCTTCTATTTTGGAGCATGCAGAGAGTCAGAGCCTTATCCTTCGTGTGCGCGATAGTTTTGCCAGTGGCGTCCGCAACGCCATTCCTGAACCATCCGCAAGTCTCGGTCTCGGTTTCTTGCTGGGCCTAAAGAGCGGGTTGCCTGATGATCTGGCTGACGACTTGCGCACTCTTGGCCTCACGCACATTATTGTCGCCTCAGGTTATAACTTAACAATTCTTATCCGTTTGGCGCGGCGCTCATTAGCTCCCATCTCAAAATATCAAGCATTTGTCTGTTCGCTAACACTCATGGCTGGTTTCGTAGCTGTCACAGGTGTTAGTCCTTCAATGGCGCGTGCGGCCTTTGTCACCTCGCTGGCCCTGACTGCGTGGTACTATGGCCGAAGGATTCATCCAGTTCTTCTACTGCTTTTCGCCGCAGCCATAACGGCCCTGATTAATCCTCTGTACATATGGTCCGACATGGGATGGTACTTGTCGTTCTTTGCATTTGCTGGCGTTCTGATTGTTGCACCGCTGATAATGCACCTTATCTACGGCCGAAATGAACCATCATTTATTGGGCAAATAACAATCGAGACACTCGCCGCACAACTAATGACACTGCCGCTGATTATGTTTGTTTTTGGCGTCTTTTCTCCGTTATCGTTGTTGGCTAATATTTTAATCGTGCCACTTATTCCACTGGCGATGCTAGGGACATTTGTTGCGGGAGTTGTTGGTATATTCTTGCCCTACGTCGCTAGTTGGTTTGGTCTGCTGCCGAGCGCAATAATATGGTACATGATTTCTATTTCTCAAATTTTGGCCGATGTTTCGTGGTCTCACTTTGATCTTGCCATTTCAGCAAGTTTTATGGTGTTAATCTACATCGTGGGAAACATATGGTTATGGCTGCTGATGCGACGCTCTAACTTTAATCTTCTCTCGGCTCGCATAACGGACTAGCGACTTTTCATATGGTAAAATGAAAAGAGATACAGTCAAGAATTTGCTAAAGGAAAAAAGATGTCAGGACATTCTAAATGGGCAACCATCAAACGACAAAAAGGTGTTAATGATGCCAAACGAGGAGCTGTTTTTACTCGTTTAGGAAATCAAATAGCTATTGCTGCACGCAGCGGTACCGATCCAGCCATGAATCCCTCTCTTGCAATGGTGATTGAAAAAGCAAAACAGGCTAATATGCCAATGAGCAATATTGAACGGGCGATTCAGCGTGTGGCCGATAAATCAGCTGTCGCACTTGATGAAGTAACCTACGAGGGCTACGGTCCAGGTGGAATCGCAGTTATCGTCGAAGCAGCGACCGATAACAAAAACCGGACATATCCGGAAGTTCGTCATGCGTTTAGTAAGAATGGCGGAAATATAGCCGAACCTGGAAGCGTTGCATTTCAATTTACTCGAAGGGGTGTTATCCGCGTTAGTTTTACCGGCGATGTTGACGAGGCCTTAATGAATGTTCTTGAAGCAGGTGCAGATGATGCCCAGGAAGAAGAGGGTCAGTTAACTGTTTATACTGATCCAAAAGAACTGCACGCTGTTCGTAAGGCCCTGATGAATAGTGAATTTACCGTTACTGATGCTGAATTAAGCTACGTCGCTAACAATACTATTGAGATTACAGACGGTGATGTTGCACAAAAAATTATGAAATTGATGGATGCGCTTGACGACCTGCAAGACGTTGTCGCTGTCCACAGTAACTTTGATATTCCATCAGAACTACTATAAAGCTATTGCTATTGCTGTTTAGGCAAAAGTAGTATTTAATCGTTGACAGAACTTCGGCTAGTGGTATTATCAAAATATGAGAAGCCGAATCCTTGGACTAATCCTGTTACTACTACTACCAATTTCACTCCCGGTTACCGCCTCTGCTGAAACCGGATCGCCAGTTATTATCAAGCAGGTTCAACTAGATGGCTCATCTGATCTGAAAGACAGTATTGTTCTCTACAATCAGACAGCGCAGGACGTGTCATTAACTGGATGGGCTATAGAGTATGCTCGTGCAAATACGAATGATCATGAATCACTTGATCCAGCATACTGTGGTGCTGCAAATTGGCAAACATATGCAACTGTAGCAACTGATGTGAGGGTAACGGAAATAGGAGGGGTACTTCCTGCCTTCAACCAAGCGCGCATAACAGGATTAGATCTTGATAATTCCAGCGGTGGTTCAATTCGTGTAATAACCAAATTTGTTGACGGTGTCTCAACGCAAGCAGACCTTGTTGGTTGGGGTAGCGATGTATCACGAGCCCCTTGTTTCGAAGCTGCTCAAGCAGCAATTCCAGAGACTGATTTCAGTCTTGTCCGTCAAAAATTAGTTCATCAGTATAGCGATACAAATAATAATGCAACTGATTTTACGATCACTCATTCATCTACCGTCGTTGATGATTCTGATGGATCATGCGATGAGGATTGTGAGGAACCGGAAGAGCCAGCCAGTGAACCAGTCGAACAGCAATTACCGCTGATCATCAACGAGGTTCTACCTGATCCGAAGAGCCCTCAAACCGATGATCAACATGAATTTATTGAAATCTATAATCCTAATGACTCAGCTGTTAATATGCACCAGTACTTATTGCAGACAGGAGCTAACCTTCAGTACATGCACGAGATAGAAAATCTTACTATTCAAGCAAAAGGATACGTTACTCTATTTTCAGCCAGTACAGGATTAGTACTTGGCAACAATGCCGGCGGTGTTCGACTAACAGCAGCAGACGGCTCGATCAGCAGTGAGATGAGCTATACCACAACTAACGAAGGTGCGTCCTGGTCGTTGATTGATGGTGATTGGGTCATGACAGCCATGCCAACACCTAATGCCGCTAATAGTAGGCCAGTTGCTAATGAACTGCAAACAGCTACAGAGGAAGTTAGCGTTGCTCTATGTGCAACCGGTAAAGAACGCAATAACACAACCGGCCGCTGTAAAACGATTAACACGACAACTGCATCCGTCCCGTGTGAAGCTGGGCAAGAACGAAATCCTGCAACCCAGCGTTGTCGACGAACAGA
>PJQJ01000032.1:36673-42110 GCA_002861585.1 Candidatus Saccharimonadota bacterium
AGCGTAATGCGAAGACAAATCGTTGCCGTAAAGTTGAGACAGGTTCCAGTATCACAACTCCAGCTCGCATTGACCCTGCTAAGACTGCTCAACAAAATATCCTGACAATGTCGACACCACTTGGTTGGGGAATTGCCAGCTTTGCGGTAGTTGGAGTGTTAGGCTATGGACTGTTTGAATGGCGAAGCGAAGCAATGGTCGCTATCGGCCGCATGAGAAACTTCTTTAATTCTACTAAGTAGTAATACTTTTACGGCTGCTACAATAGTCGTAATGGCTACGAGGCACACAACGCGTATTATTGGGATTGATCCAGGGACTGGACTGCTTGGATTTGGTGTTGTCGATGCTCTGGGCACTAAGGTTCGCTTAGTTGATGCTGGGGTTGTGCGAACGAGGCCACATCAACCACTCGATGAGCGATTGGTTGAGATTTATGAGGCCCTACAGCAAATTATCAGTGAGACCAAGCCGACGATTATGGTGATTGAAAAGTTGTTTTTCGCTCAAAATGTTACCACTGCTATGAGTGTCAGCCATGCCCGTGGCGTTGCAATGCTTGCTGGTAAACAGGCACATTGCGAGATAGTTGAATATACGCCCTTGCAGATAAAACAGCAACTGACAGGATACGGAAAAGCAACCAAGAAGCAGATGCAAGAAATGGTGCGTGTTCATCTGAATTTGGCGGAAGTGCCGAAACCAGATGACTGCGCAGACGCTCTCGCTGCAGCTGTTATTCATGCAGCACAGATGAGAGGATAAACCATTCCGCTTAAGCTACTTGTTCTTGTTCAGATAGAGCGCTATAGTACGAGAGCCCTCACTATTCGGTGACGGTAAAGCTCATACACCCATCGCTTGTCAGCGAGGGAGATAGGAGGCGCTGCAAATGGCGTCCATCCGTAAGCTCGGTGCTGTGGCCCTTTCGGGACTCATGGCCCTGGCCCTGACTGGTGTCACCAGTCCTGCCAGCGCTGCCCCTGTCAGCAAGGTGAAGGGCAAGCGGCCAATCCTCGCTCTGAGCAGTGTCAACTGCGTCGGGGTGAGCGAGCAGAACCCCTACGGCGGCACTCAGGTCACCCTGGACGTCGACGACCGGCGGATCCCCTCGGGCGACAGCTACACCCTCGTTCCAGTGAACGTCGAAACGGGGCAGCCCTCGGGTCCCGCGGTCGCCGTCATGGCGTCGCAGTCCAGCGTGACCTTCGTGATCCCCTCGGACGGCGTCAACCCGTCTCCGATCTCGGACGCCACGCTCTACTACGGCGGCAACGTGGTGGACAGGGAGCGTGTCTTCCTGCAGTGCGGCACTCCGACGGAGCCGCAGCCCGAGCCGACCATCGATCAGCCCATCGAGTTCGTCGGCGCGGCCAACCTGGGCGAGACCCTGGTGGTCGAGGCTCGCAACCCGAACAGTGTGACCGAGCTGATCTCGGTCGAGCTGTTCCCGAACGGCAGCGAGACGCTCTTCGCTCAGCAGCCGCTCACCCTCGGCGCCGGAGAGTCCGGGAGCGTGACCTTCACGGGCGTGCCGCTGGGCGACTACACCGTGGTGCTGACCAACAGCGCCGGCGTGGAGACTGTCGTGCAGATCACGATGGAGGCCTGAGCAGCACTCCAGCACCAACCCCGAGGGCGCACAGATGAAGAAGGGGCAACTCTTCTCCAGATTATCTGCGCGCCCTCCGGGGCAGCAACACTTTATTTTCTTCTGTTTGCAGTAGGGGGTAGTCCTAGTGGAACAAAAGCAAATAAAGCGACAGTTCTTTTTAGTATATCCCTTATGTTTTGCGGTATAATCAAATAAATGATAGCGCACGTAAACGGTGTCGTCACCGAAAAGTTTGAGAACTCAATTATTATTGATGTTCATGGGGTAGGGTATGAGGTGCAGGTTGCTGCTGGTGATTATGAATTAGCATCATTGCAGCAGGAATTTAAGCTCTATACACACCATCATATTCGCGAACAATCACAGGATCTGTTCGGTTTTTCTTCCTTGGCGGCAAAGCGTTTATTTGAGCTGCTTATTAGTGTGCAGGGTGTTGGTCCAAAAGCTGCCTTAGCAATCTTGAGCCTTAGCGCAGCAGATCAGGTACGAAGCGCCATTGCTAATGGTGATGTTACGTTTATTCAAAAAGCAAGTGGGGTTGGAAAGCGCACTGCTGAGCGTGTCGTTGTCGATCTAAAAGACAAAGTTGGTTTGCCGACGACCGGATATGCAATTGTAAAACCTACGCAGGCAACGGCGCCGCAAGGTGATGACGCTCTCGACGCTCTTATCGCTCTTGGTTATTCACTTGGGCAAGCAACTGAAGCGCTTGAAGGAATCGACGTGGAACTTGATTCACAAACACGTATTAAGAAGGCACTAGCTAAGGTGATGTTATGAGTATAGATCGGATCGTCAACACAACGATAGATGAAACGCCGCAGAATGACGAGCAGTTGCTCGAAGTAACCCTGCGACCGAAACGATTTGCGGAATACATTGGACAGGAGCGCCTCAAGGCTAATTTGCAGCTAGCAATTGAAGCGGCCCGTCGACGCGGTGAGCCGGTTGACCACGTCTTACTGTATGGTCCCCCCGGGCTTGGTAAAACGACCATGGCTACTGTTATTGCTAATGAGATGGGCGCTAATATCCGCGTCACGGCCGGTCCAGCGATTGAGCGGGCAGGGGATTTAGCGAGTATCCTAACCAATCTTCAGGATGGAGATATCCTATTCATTGATGAGATTCATCGCCTGCGTCGTACGGTGGAAGAGGTTCTATATGCCGCAATGGAAGACTTTAAGCTGGATATTGTTATAGGTAAGGGTCCTGGTGCGCGCAGTGTACGGCTAGACCTACCGAAATTTACAGTTATTGGGGCAACAACGAGGACGGGCGCACTGGCTGCGCCGCTGCGTGATCGTTTTGGTATTATGCACCGGCTTGAATTTTATACTCCGAGTGAGATCGAACAGATTATTTGCCGTGCCGCCAGCATCCTATCGGTGCAGATTGATCGCACGGCAGCTGCTTCATTAGCAACACGTGCTCGCCTTACGCCGCGAATTGCTAATCGCCTATTAAAGCGCGTCCGCGACTATGCGGATGTTAACGGTGATGGCATCATCGACCATCCGATTGCTCATTCCGCACTAAACCTACTTGAAATTGACGAACTCGGTCTTGATCCGGCTGATCGATCCCTGCTTGAAGCTATCATTGAAAACTACAATGGTGGGCCAGTTGGTGTTGAGACGCTGGCTGCTCTTACTGGTGATGAACGCAGTACAATTGAAGATTTTTATGAACCGTATCTTATGCAGATAGGTTTTTTGGAGCGAACACCTCGTGGCCGAAAGGTCACACATAAAGCCTACAAGCATCTCAAGAGAACCCCAATCCAAATGGATGATGCAGCACAAAAAACACTGCTATAATGGGGCTATGCAGCCGGATAATAATCAACCACAGCCAACGCAAGATCAGCAACCTAATTCGCAGGTAGTATATCTATCACGCCCGGCGGTACCGCATGATCAAGTTATTCCAGCAGACGTACAGAAAAAGCACGATGAATCAAAGGCCAAGTATCATGAGCTAAATCTCAGCGAAGGCGAGTACGTTATCAGCGCAATACGACGTCATCCAATCGGTATTTTTGAAATATGGGGTTTTATTGGATTCCTAATATTCTTAACCCTCTTGTTTATTCCCTTTTATGCTAATAACTATGCCACTTTTTCGCGATTTCTGACTGGTAGTGCAACTGGCGCCCCAACGCTGACGTCTGTATCGATACTCCTCCTGCTGATCTGTTCATTATTTGTCTTAGGTGGACTAGCCGCGACTAGAGTCTACTTAGGTAATAAGTTTTTCCTCACTAATGAGAGCGTTGTTCAGATAATCCAAACGAGCTTGCTATCAAAGAAAGAGCAATCGATTAGTCTGTCTAATATCGAGGACGCTAGCTTCACAAAACATGGCGTACTGCAGCATATCTTTGATTACGGCTCATTGCGTCTTTCGACTGAAGGTGACGAAACAACGTACCGCTTTAGTTATGTTAGTAACCCACGCCAACAAGTTGCAACACTTAATAATGCGGTTGAAGCCTTTAAGAACGGCCGACCGATCGACTAGCTGTTGCGGCTCTGTTTAATAAAATCGGCTTCTTGTTCCAGATTAGCACGCAGTACGTAGCCGCGGCACTTGCCGGCGTTACAGTTTTGAGGTTCGTAGCGAATACTGCCGTTAGTAGAGTTAAGTGCGCTGCCGTTCGGGCCCTTTAGTAAGTCTGGGCTTACTCCCGGTACGGTTTCTCGTGATAGTTGCTGTGGGTAGGCTTTGTTCTGGGTGAAATATACCTCTTCAAGGTGGTAGTAGAGTGCATTGATAGTTGTTTTGCGCTGAGCGTCTCGATTGGCAGCTTCGAGATCGCTTTTCTGTGACCAAAAGAGACCGCCAGCTGCAAATAGTAGGACGGTGACAACGATAAGTTCTATGACTGTGAAGCCGTTTTGTTTATTCATTCCTTCCAACCATTGTAGCAAATACTCTGAATATCTGCGTATAATATAAGAAGGAAGAGACGCATAACGAGAGGGAGACAACATGGCAGGATCGTCCAAAAAGACCGACAAATCTGAAGTAACCGGTAGCAGCACAGACAGTGGAAAGATTAAAGCTCTTGGCCTTGCCATGGAGCAGATTGAAAAGCAGTTTGGTACTGGATCAATCATGAAGTTGGGTGAGGCGCATCGGGCAGAAGTAGAGCTTATCCCATCAGGAGCCCTAAGCCTTGATCTTGCCCTGGGTGGTGGCTACCCAAAAGGACGTATTATTGAAATTTACGGTCCTGAATCAAGTGGTAAGACGACATTAACCCTCCACGCTATTGCAGAAGTGCAAAAGCAGGGTGGAACAGCAGCCTTCATTGATGCGGAACACGCTCTTGATCCATCGTATGCTCGTCGCCTCGGTGTTGATACGGATAACCTACTAGTGAGCCAGCCTGACAATGGCGAGCAAGCACTAGAGATTTGTGAAACGCTCGTACGTTCAAATGCGGTTGATCTGATTGTCGTAGACTCCGTCGCCGCCCTTGTACCACAAGCAGAGATTGAAGGTGATATGGGCGATTCACATATGGGATTGCAGGCACGCCTTATGAGTCAGGCGCTTCGTAAGCTGACTGGTATTATCAACAAGAGTAAGGCTACGGTCATCTTTATTAACCAGATCCGTATGAAGATTGGTGTTATGTTCGGTAACCCAGAGACGACTACTGGTGGTAATGCACTTAAATTTTATGCGAGTGTTCGTCTTGATATACGTCGCACCGGTCAGATTAAAGTTGGCGAAGACATTATAGGTAACCGTACAAAAGTAAAAGTCGTAAAGAATAAGATTGCGCCACCATTTAGAACCGCCGAGTTCGAC
>PJQJ01000032.1:42258-53139 GCA_002861585.1 Candidatus Saccharimonadota bacterium
AGCACACAGATGTCCTGCAGGAAGTCGATACGACGGTCCGCGAAAAAGTAGCCGCCCAAGAGGCGTAAAGTACAGAGGCTGCAATGCCAATTGTTACGGCTATAGAGCCCCAGAAGCGCAGCGAACAGCGAGTGAATGTTTTTCTGGACGGTTCTTTCTGGGTGTCTCTTGATATTGCTCAGTTAGTAGATTTAGGCATAAAGATAGGGATGGATGTAGGCGGCTCGGCTAAAGAAAAGATAGAAGCAGAGAGTACTTTTGGGAAGGCGTACGGTGCATCCCTAAATTATATAAGCCTGCGTCCCCGCTCTGAAAAGGAAATTCGTGATTACGCGTGGCGTAAAAAATGGGATGAAGAGACAGCAACTCGAGTTGTTGAGCGCCTTAAGCGGAAGGGCTACCTGAACGATGAATCGTTTGCTGCTTCATGGGTACGAAGCCGGGAGGCTGCGAAGCCGAGTAGCCGTCGTAAGTTGCAGCTTGAACTACGCCAAAAGGGTATTACCGATCAAGGCGTTAGCGCAGCGTTAGCAAATTTTGATGAGGTTGATGCACTGCGGCGTGTCATCCATAAAAAACAGCGTCGCTACCCAGACAGGGATAAGTTTATTCAGTTCTTACTTCGTCAGGGCTATCAGTATGATCTAATCAAAGCTGAGCTTGACGCTGAATTCCACGAGGATGATTATCCTTCAATCTGAGGACCGTGTTTGCGAAATGGATTATGAAAAGTAACATCGTGAGGTGTACCGCTATCCTGAGTAACGCTAGGCGCTTTAACAACGATACATTCGTCAGTTATCTCTACAATTTGATGCCGATCAATAACAAGTTCAGATTCCTTGATGCTGCGTATTAATGGAGGCTTAACAGTTATTTTTTGTATCATAAAACTCTGAGCATCGACAACGTAATCAATAACTTTACCTAATTTTGTCTTGTGATCATCAATAACTCTAATGCCAATAAGTTCAAACTTAAAATCAATTATTTCTTGCAAGCGCACTAGATCATCTGGTGGCATAAGGTCTTCGTTGCCATTAACAATTATGCCAATGTCAGAGTATTCGCGAATATCAGCAGTATGAAGCACTGAAGGATTCTCATCCAGCAGTGGCCCCTCACAGTAAAAGGCAACGATATTAAGCCGTCGGGGGTCAATAATAGGGCTTGCCGTATGCGCAAGCGGTGAGCCTGTTTGCAGGCTCAAGATAGGTATTTGACGTAATCGTTCCGACAAGAGTAGCATGCCTTTAGTATAGCAACACTTTGCACTAGGCGCTGTAAATCTTACTCAGTGAAAGGGTTATAGCGACTAGACGGTAGTTGTAATTGCGTATTTTCTTGACGACTTTTAAGTTGATTGATCTTTTCGATAGTCTTTTCATCAAAAACCGTTCGCACACTTTTTGCTCGTTGTTCGTCGGCGTAAGCGCTATCAGTAGTCGTGCTGATGATTTGATTTACCCGAAAGATAACAACAATCAGAAAGACTAGCAGTATCATGACTGCAATAATGACATGGTGTTTTACAACTGGCTGCGATAGTTGTTTAAGTTGTTCCGGTAATTGTTTTAGATCGAGTGATGCGTTTTTCATAATAGTTTTACTGCTTAATGTACATTTGAATGCCGATAGCGGGGTTAACAACTGCTCGTGGGTCGTCCTTATCAGGAGACATATTAACGCCAGTTACCTGCATCTTTGTTAGGTTTTGCTCGATGGCAATAAGGAATCTCAAAAAGTTATCGTACGGGATGGGCGTCTTAAGGGTAATATCTGCTTTTACTTTTCGAACACCGGTAATTGCTTTGGTACCGGCAGGAGCGGGGGCAGCAGGCTTACTAAGATCATCGTTGAAGGTAAAGGATAGGATTTCGACACCGGCACGTTCCGCATAAGCGTTAACGTCTTGAACAATCTGATCCTGATACTTGTACTGAGAGCTATCACTAACAATCTGCTCCGTACGTTTTATAATGTCTTCCTTTTGCTCCATATCCGACTTAAGTCGTTTCAGCTGTGCAACATTATCAGCGCTAATGGATGCATCGGTTCTTGCGTGATCTGTTTGAATAACATTCTGTGCTAAGAACTTCGATGCATAGTAAAAACCGGCACCAGTAATAACTAGCAGGAGTAATATTGCTCCTATGAGGTATCGATTAAATTTTATTGCATCCATGTTTATCTACCTCCTGCTGGGGTTGTCATCTTTTTGTCGGTCGGTGTGCTTGATTTTGTAAAGACCGCTTTAAGGGTAACACCAGTTGGATATGTTCGTTCAATTTGGCTCTCCACCTGTCGTGATGGGTCCGGGTTGATAATGCTAAGGATGCTGACATCTTTGAACAACTCAGATTCTTCCAAAGCAGCTTTTAATTTCAGTGGGCCGTCGGTTGTCTTTGTTCGTGCGGAGATTGTCATCTGATTAGATTCGACCTCGGTACTTAGGTTTAGGGTCGTTAAGATCGTGCCACTTGGCAATGTCTTAGTAATATCAAAGATTAGATCACTAAAGACAATTTCTGCCGAGAGGATGTCTTTCGCTGTTGTTAGGTTTTTTGCAAACTGCTTCGACTCTTTATCGACGGTAGCGAATTTTGTACCGTCTTGAGTGTAGGATTCTAGTTCGCGCTTAGCGGTCATGCGCTCACGAATAGTAATGTAATACCCTGCTGCAAAGACTAGTACGACCAGTACAAATACAATACCAACAAGCACAAGGTAGCGCTGCAGGATAACGTTCATTCGCGCTGCGCGGATGTGTTTCTTTGTTTCATCGGGTAGAAGATTAATCATGCCAAACCTCGTGTGGATTAACACAAGCCAATCCCGCTGCTGTTATATAGCGTGGCTTGTACTGGTGTGATGGTTGCGGTAACTTGCCAAAATTTAATACCTGCCACGGACTTGCAACGCGTGCTGGCAGGATAAGCTTGTCGGTAAAGTATTCACCAAGCCCTGGTATGTTTGATCCACCCCCCACAATAATGACCTGTTCAATCTTTTTCTGGGCACCAAGACGTTCAGTGTAGTAGCGCATCATCTTCTGTACTTCATTGGTAATAAGGTCAAGATCTGGTTTTAGGGCGGCGGTAATCTTGGCCTGCTTTGCACCGGCGCTAAGGCCATTTAGAACTTTCAACTGATGAGCGTTCTCAAGAGATACTTTTAATTTCTTTGAGATATCAAGGGTAAAGCTATTGCCACCAACACTGATTCCACCCGTAACACGGATAAATTCATCAAGAATTGCAATGTCAGTTGTGGCTGCACCAATATCAACGATAACAGTAGGCAGGTGGCCCTCCTCAGTCTTTGTGATAAGGCGAGCGACAGAACTAATACCGGGCTCAACCATAATAACTTCTAGGCCTATCTGCTCACACGCTAGTACAGCAGACTCAACAATCTTTTTGGGTACAGCCGACATAAGAACAGTAATGTCCTTACTACTGCGCTCAATAATTTCATAGTCAATGTTAAGCTCGGAAACGGGAATAGGGATGTACTGCTCGGACTCTAACTGAATTGCCTCCGCAAGGTTCTTTGCGCTATCAAGAGGAAGTGTCATGGTACGACTGTAGGTTCGCGAAGTCGGAACACTCAGGACCACCTGATTGCTTGGTAGCTTGCCGTTTAGCTTGGTAGTTAGTAGCTTTTCAATGTTCTGCGCCAAGTATTCGTTGCCGGTACTGATGCTGTCTTGAAGCTTTGTAGGGTCAAGATCTGCAGAGCCATAACCAGTAACTAGCCACTTTTTAGTGTCAATTGCCATTACCTTTACACCGGTCGGACTAATGTCGATACCGGTTATCGGTTTGTCATGATGAAAGAGTTTCGTTTTTGTTCCCATCCCTATAATGCTCGTGTTTATTAGAGTATATCATCTTTAGTACGCAGGTACTGTATTTTCTGCGCATCCGGATGATTTATACGTTGTGTCAGTTTCGTTCCAGGTGTGTGCAAAGCTGTTATACTTCCATTTATCAACCAGATACTTCTCGACGCCCTCTAGCTGTGAACAGGTAAGAGCGCGATCATACAGGATAAGCTCAGCTACTTCTATGTCGCTTCGTGGTATCAGGTAAGTTGCATCAGCACCAATTGCCATCGTGTACGGTGCGTTAAGCTGAGTGGTCACGTAATTAGCCTGGCCCCAGGTATTGTTTTTACCGTTCCTGCGCAGCAGTTCGTCTCGCTCGACAATTCCTTCGCGGGCAGAGTAGATAGCCCAGGGGTTGTTGGTATGGTTCATGAATGTCTCCATGCAAGAGCGCTCAAACGTATTCATTGCATTGCAGAAGAATCCACCGTCGCTACTGGCGTAGAAGGGATGATCCCATGGATGAAATCCGGCGACGCTAGGGTGGCGCCAAAAAGGTGAGTAACGTAGCCATCCCGTTCCTTCGCCGTAAAAGCTTACCATTGCTCCGTGTCCCTCGGTCTTTTCGGTTCCCGGCTTCATGCGCATCAGGGCTACTGCTGTATAGGTATTAGCTTTTCGTCCGGTTGATGCCGGCACGGTAGCCTTCATACCCTGAGAAGGCGTAAACTCTACCATTGGTTGTGCAGGATCAGCTGTCTCCATGATGATACTTTTGCGAGTTGGACGAGCATCATCATTTAGCGCTATCATATGGAAACCGTTTCCTGAACGATCACGCCATACCTTTACCCGCTCACCCTGATTTGCCTGAACATATCCGCTGTAGGTTATGGTAAGAGTCATAGGAGTAGGCTTGGCATAGCGCTCACCGGTACTAGAGACACGTTTAAAACGAAAAGCTATGTTGTTACCCTGTGCCCAACCTGGTCGATCTATAATCTCCTGAACAATACCTTTTAGGTTGGGTGTGCGCTGCTTAACTGCTTTGGACTCGCCTGCCTGCCATGAGGGAGTCTTCCACTGCACTCGAGCTGTCGTTTTAATGGCGTTGTGAATCTCTCCTGTGTCATTAGCTGTAAAGTTAGGGAAGTTATCGCTAACAAGACCCGCAATATCGAACTCAACATCAGAGTTACCCTTTTTATCGGCTGTGAATTGAATGCGAGCATCTTCAATTACAACCCCTTTTGGCAGTTTTGAGCCAAGATTAAAGACCATTCCAACGTTTTGCGAACTGTTACCACATTCACCAATAACTGGCATAGCCAAGTTACCGTCGCCAGTATTGGGCGCCCCGCCGCAGTATAATCCATCTAAGGCCTTCTCTTCACGAAGGCTAGTAGGATTACCGGCAGCACTATCGGTTCCCTCCTTCAAAACCGTACTGAATTGGCAATCAGGGTCTGCATGAGGGGGATTGCATGATGCATCGTACCAGGCAAGGGGGCTAAAATCGGATGGGTTTTCAGCAGTTATAACCGAACTGATAATCTCACTGTTGATAACACGGCTATAGCGAGGCGTGGTTGCATTTTTGGGTAGATAGACACGACCAATTCCTTGAACTCGTTTTGAGCGGTCACTGAGTGGTGTAGCGGAAGGAACCATCTTTAACTGATACGTTACTCGATACGTATTATTTTCGAAAAGTTTCTTCTCTTCAAGGTTGTCGGCAACGCTATTTGCGTTTTGATCGTCTAGTACTGCACCGGTAATGGCATCAAGCTCAGGACCGATAACATCGAAAAATTCATCCCCGTCGTACTTGTCCTTACCATAATCGAGCGCAGCGCGAGCCGCACTAAAGGCTACTTGTCGGTAGATAATCTCATTTGTAAGGTTCGCAACGACGGTTATGTACTGAAATATAACCAAAAGGGTGGCTACGGTAACACCAAAGAGGACGACCACAGAGGGCATCAAAAAACCATCATGTTGTCTCCTGGCGTATCTCTTGAGGCTCGTATTTAATCGTCTTTTCATCTATTCAACCTTCTTAATATCGATTTTTGCATTCACTGTTACCGGTTCGGCATTCACCATCTTTTCAAGCGTCAGACTTAGCTCAACCCGAGATATCTGGACGAAAAAGGATGGGCTTGCCAGGAGTGTCGCAGCATCAATTTCTTCTTGGTTGTTATTGCGCCGGAAGTATCGTAGTTTTAGTTCTTTAACATTTTCTGCAATGATTGAATCAGATGGACAAGAGCCAACCTCAGGTGGACACGTTTGTTGACGAAAGGTCGTCAAGCAGTTGTTCGACTGATCAGGGATAAGAATACGACGATATAGCTTTTTATTGTTAACGAAGAGGATAAGAGTATTTGTAGAGTACTGGTTTTCGTAAAGAAGACTGCTATCACAGGCGTGAGGCATATCCTTTTTATAAATAAGTTGTCGGTCAGACGACTGCCTGTTCTTGGTGTAGGATGATTCATAGATAATAAGTGCGTTGTCCTCAATAGCGTCCCATCCGCCAGCAGGGGCATATAGATCGTTTGTATCAGATTGAATTTTACCCGAGAAGCGTACCGCCGAAAGAAGGTCGTCACGAGTATTAAAGAGGGCATTTTGTGCGTTGGCTTCAAGCTGAAGGCGATCGTTTTTTGAAAGGAGACTTGCGTAGATGTTTACCATAAATGTAATTAGAATAGCGACAACGATAGCCAGCATAGGTATGACTACGATAACCTCAACAAGCGTAAAGCCCCTTTGTCTGTTCATGTTGTTGCTTGTCATCGTCCAAGCCCGCCTTCCTGGATATAAGTACCGTATTCAACTACCTTTTCGCCAACTCCTTGCCCATACTTAACGCGTACTAAGACGTACTTTAGGGTTGGGGTTGGGCTGGAAACATACGTACGGCCTATACGAGGAGAGGGAAGTGACGTTGGCACTTGGCTATCGAAATTAGTCTCTTTTGGAGTGTCTACGGGTCCCGATTCGATACTAGAAAAGGGTTTATTTTCTATCTCTTGCAATTTTGCGAATGCAATTTCGTTTGCCGCTAGTAGGTCGGTTGAACGGTCTGTTAACCGTCCTGCCGTTGCATGCATACTAAGAATAATAACGACGGCAATAGTTGCAACCGTTAGCGTTACAATCAGCTCGACTATACTAAATCCCTCACTCGAAGAGTGTTCCACCCGCATGTTTATTTCTCTATTACTCTTAAAGCTTATGCTATCACATTTAAAGCAAACAAAAAACCTCCTTTTGGGAGGAGGTTTTTTGTAAGTGAGAACTAAATTATTGGTTTAGACTCTTCTTAGTAACCTGTGCTTTGTCACCGCTCTCTTTTTGGTAAGTGATACTGAATGAAGTACAGTCACTGTTAGAGGCACAAGCAGTTCCATTCTTAAGAGCAACGTATCCGTATTTCTTAAGATCGGTTGAAGCTGTACCCTGAAGGCTAGTGCCATCAGCTGCTGGTGAGTCCTGAGGAGCGATCAAAGATTGCTCGTCGATACCCTTCAAGATGCTTTTAGCGCCAGAAAGTGTGCTGATCTGTGACAGTTGTGGGTAACCACCATTGTCGTTGTAGAACACCTCAAGCTGTGTAGCAAGAGAGTTAGTGTCTGTTTGTCGCTGTGAATCACGAGCTCGAGCCTGAACGCCAGAGAAAGTATTTAGCACAAGTGCTGCCAAGATACCAATCACGACGATCACGATCAAAAGCTCAACGATTGTGAAGCCTTTTTGTGATGTTTGTTGTTTGAGCATTGATTGCCCCCCTTTTATTTTGTATACGAGTCGCGATGACAACGCGCCTTGTCCTCAAGTATAACCATAAACGCTTTAACGTCAATACTATCCTGAGATATTTTGTGACAGGCTTGAAATAGGGCCCATAACACTGGCGGCGACCAGCCCAACCATGCCTCCCATGATGACAATCATGATCGGCTCAATAATAGAACTAACACTATCAATAAGCGTATCTACCTCTTCGTCGTAGAAATCGGCAATCTTGATAAGGACGACATCGGTTTGTCCCGTTTCTTCACCTACGGCGAGCATCTGCGGAACGATTCCAGGAAAGAGTGGTGACTTCTCAATTGACTTAGAAAGAGGTTCGCCGTTTTTGACATCCTGCGCTGCACCCATTATGACTTCCTTGAAGGCCTCATTACCAACAGCATTAGCTGTGACGCGAAGGGCCTCCAAGACACTTACGCCAGCTCCCACCATTGACGCGAAGGTGCGTGCAAAACGTGCTACGGCTATTTTAGTAACGATATTTCCGACTGCTGGTGCCTTTAGTATCAGGTGATGAAATTGAGATCTGCCAACTGGAGTTTTGAGGTATTTCTTTATAAGAATGAAACCACCAACACCACCTCCAATAAGTAGGTACCAGTACTTTTTCATGCCACCGCTGATGGCAAGCATCACCTGCGTTAGTTTTGGCAGCTCAGCATCAGGCCCTGCGAGATCTTTAAGGATTTGACCAATTGTCGGTACGACAAAGAACATAAGCCCAAAGAAGGCACCAACCGTAATGACAATCAATACCGTCGGGTACGTCATGGCACCTTTGATCTTTTTGCGCATTGAATCGTTTTTTTCTTGCTGAATAGCAAGGCGCTTTAGGATATCGTCTAGAATACCACCGGCTTCACCGGCTTTTACCATGTTTACGTAGACATCATCAAAAGCGTTCGGATGCTTGCCAAGCGCATCACCAAGCGCCATACCTGACTGCACGTCTTTACTGACGTCTTCAAGAGCCTTTTTTAGGGCAGGATTTTCAGCCTGCTGGCCGAGTGTCGTTAGGGCTCGAAGCAGCGGTACTCCAGCACTTACCATGGTCGAAAGCTGACGCGTAAAGATGACAAGGTCCTTCGTCTTAACCTTGCCGCCACCCTTTTTAAATCCAAAGCCTTTACTTATCTTTGATTCGTTTAGTGAGAGTGGTTTTAAGCCCTGGTTCTTTAGCGTGGCAAGCGCAGCATCACGAGATGCCGCTTGAATCATGCCATTAATAATGGCATTTTTACTATTCTGTGCTGAGTATTGAAACGAAGCCATCTATTACCTTCCTTATTATTCACGTGTCACACGAAGGATCTCTTGGATACTCGTCTGTCCCCGTAGTGCCTTAATAAATCCATCCATCTGCATCGTAACCATGCCTTCTTTGATAGATTGATCCTGAATTGCGTTGCTTGTTGCATTTGCGACGATTAATTTTTGGACATCCAATGTATTTGCGAGCACCTCGTAAATACCCATGCGTCCGCGATATCCAGAGCCCTTACACTCGTCGCAGCCACCCTCTTTTTCCTTGAAAAGTCGCGTAAGGGTTGTTGTGCTTGAGCTAAGATCAGTGACATCCTTACCAATATTCTGTTCCATGGCTTGCTGCTCTAGGGCATGAATGTTCTTTAGGTTTTCAGCAGACTTGATACCAAAGATACGTGTAATTTCCTTTAATTCAGTCTCGTTTGGAGCATAGGAAACTTTACAGTTTGGGCAGAGGCGACGAACAAGACGCTGACCAACAACCGCCCGCACCGTTGAGGCGATCAGGAACGGTTCAATACCCATATCGAGCAAACGTGGCAAACACGTTGCAGCGTTATTGGTGTGCAGGGTAGAGAAAACCAAGTGTCCTGTTAGGGCAGCCTGGACACCAAGGTTAGCGGTTTCGCCATCACGGATCTCACCAACCATAATTATGTTTGGATCCTGACGCAGGAGGGCGCGCAGACCCGCAATGAAGGTCATACCTGCTTGCGGATTTACCTGAGTCTGATTAGCTCCGGGAATCTTATATTCGACTGGGTCTTCGACAGTAGAGATATTAACTGTCGGGTCGTTCAATAATGATAGAACACTAAACAGACTGGTCGACTTACCGGAACCGGTTGGTCCCGTAACCAGAATCATACCGTGCGGCTGAATAATAGCGTCATTGATAGATTTTAGCGACCAACCCCAGTAACCAAGTTCTTCAAGAGTAAGGGCTTTACTTGTTTCGTTAAGGATACGCATAACAACCTTTTCGCCAGAGGTAATTGGTAGCGTACTGACACGAAAGGCATAGGTCTTTCCAGTAATCGTAATCTTGAAGCGTCCATCTTGTGGTGCACGGCGTTCATCAATTTTTAGGTTACTAAGGATTTTAATACGCGAGACGAGGGCATTGTGAACTTTTTTTGGTAGTTTGTTTGCCTCACGAAGGACACCGTCAATGCGGTAGCGGATACTAACAGTATCATCGCGCGGTTCAATGTGAATATCAGATGCTTCAGAACGAATAGCGTATTCCAAAACGAGGTTCACGGTCTGAGCAATTGGTGAATCTTCAGCAATATCCTCTTCTGAGATCTGTTGATCGCTCGCGTCATCTTCTTTTTGAACTTCGATAACTTTATCGAGTTCAGATTCAACACCATCGCGGTAGCTCTCAAGGCCAGCGAGGATATTATCCTTGGTGGTGACATACAGCTGAAACTTTGGGCCAATATATTTCTGGATAAAGTCAATAGCCTGAACATCATCAGGATCTTCCATTGCAATGTGCTTGATGCCATTTTCATCAGTCTTAAATAGCACAGCATTATATTGGCGAGCAATGCGCTCAGGAATAGCTGAAACTATCTCTTTTGTTAGTTCTTTTGGGTTTAGATCAACGTAAGGGACTTCAATGTACTGCGCGTAGAGTTGCGTTAGGTCTTTGTCGGTTATGTATTCGTGCTTAACGACCAGATCCTGTAGGGGACGGTTAGTCTTTTTTTCTTCTGCTTTTAATTCATCAAACTGATCAGCGGTGACTTTATTAGCACCGCGAAGCAGTTTTTCGATAGTTCCATCAGATATTCTCATAATACTTGTGTTTTTTGTAGCAAAGCGTTGTTTGCTTCCTCTTTAATTTATCCGCTATACCCGTACGGAGCGTTTGGTGGCGGGATTGATTTGTTGCCGGGACAGTTTAAGCAGTAACCGGGTGTGTCGTAAGGCTTGTTTCTCCATGCATTGCAGTA
>PJQJ01000032.1:53388-54807 GCA_002861585.1 Candidatus Saccharimonadota bacterium
TCAAAAATGCAATAGGCACAAGCATTTTTCTTTTCGTATAGAAGGCAATACAATGGAATCGATAATGCGCTACTCCGTTAAAACATCTTCTGCTAACGAAACGACCACGCTGGGCCAAAAAGTTGGCGCTGTTTTACGTGGTACTGAAGTCTTTAAACTAAAGAGTGATCTCGGAGGCGGCAAGACAACTTTCGTTAAGGGACTCGCCAATGGGCTCGGTGCCGACGAAACAGTCCAGAGCCCAACATTCATTATTAGTGCCCAGTACCACTGTGAGCGAAATCTTGAGCTGCACCACTATGACTTTTACCGTCTTCAGGACTTAGGTATTATGCAGGAACAGCTGGATGAATCATTATTGAGTCCTTCCGTTGTGACTGTCATGGAATGGGGTGACAGTGCCGATACGACTGGTGCAAAAGATCTTATTGAAGTGACAATTGCTAAAGATCCTGTGGACGAAAATGCTCGTCAGGTAACCTTTGAGGTGCCTGATGTATATGAATATATAGCCACTACTCTGGAGGGCAAATCATGATACTGGCGCTTAAAACGGATAATCCAATGGCTCGCGTAGTGCTTCTTACCATCGACGGAGCTATCGTTGCTGAAAGGGAGTGGCATGCGCACAGAACACTCGCTAAGGATCTGCCACGAGTTATATCTGAATTATTACAGCAACTACAGCAAGACTGGACTGCAGTAGAGGCAGTTATTCTGTTCCGCGGTCCGGGTAGTTTTACTGGACTTCGAATTGGTGCAGCCGTTGCAAACACAATTGCGTATGCACAGCAAATTCCAGTAATCGGCATAGAATGTGAGGACTGGCTAAGGCAGGGGATAGAACGTCTTTCAGCTGGCGAAAATGATCGATTGGTACTCCCAGCATACGGCCGCGAAGCTAACATTACTCAGCCCAAAAAGTAGCATTGCGCTGACGTCTTATTTACACGTACAATAAATGCAGGTTGTTTACATTTCGACCATTCACTGATGATATTCCATAAAGATTGAATTGACCGAGAAAATCAGACTTATTCGACACTGCGCCCGAAACAAAAGGAAGAGATCTCGGCCTTAGAAGAAAGGAAAACCCATGGAAATAGGACTATTGGCCGCGTTCGTCGGTATTGCTCTTGGATATGGTGGACACCAAGTGCTTGCCAAACGACGCGGACAAGATGCGGCAACGCAAGCAGATAAAGTGCGCCAAGATGCCGAAAATGAATCAAAAAGAATCATCCTTGAGGCAAAAGACAAGGCACTGCGAACCGCCGAAGAAGCAAAACGTGATGAACAGCGCCGACGTGCTGAAATTGCAAAAGCAGAAAATCGTGTAGCGGACCGCGAGGTAAACCTTGATCGCAAACTAGAGGAGCTCGATCAGCGTGCTGAAAAACTGCGCAAAGGTGAGGATGA
>PJQJ01000032.1:55080-56361 GCA_002861585.1 Candidatus Saccharimonadota bacterium
TGAGGATGAGGATATGAAAGGCCGAATTATCGGCAAAGAAGGCCGCAATATTCAAGCACTGCAACGTGCAACGGGCGTTGATATTCTGGTCGATGATACGCCAGGAATGGTAATCCTTTCATCGTTTGATCCAGTTCGTCGCCAAGTTGCCCGTGCCAGTTTAGAGATGCTTATGAAGGATGGGCGAATCCACCCAGCTCGTATTGAAGAGGTAGTCGAAAAGGCTCATAAGCAGATTGACAAAGAGATTGACCGCGCGGGCGAGGATGCAGCTCGTGAAGTTGGCGTCGTTGGTATTCCCAAAGAACTGCTTCGTCTGCTTGGTGAGCTAAAGTATCGCACCAGTTACGGACAGAACGTCCTGAAGCACAGCGTTGAAATGACGCAGATAGCCGGACTGATTGCAGAAGAAATTGGTGCAGATGTCCGCGTCACAAAAATGGCAACGCTGCTCCATGATATTGGCAAGGCGGTGACGCATCGTATGGAGGGTAAGCACCACCACATTGGTGCAGAGCTTGCTCGCAAGTACGGTCTTAATGAACGAATTGTCCACGCCATCGAGGCGCATCATGATGATATTGAGGCCACTACCCCAGAAGCCCTCGTGGTCCGTGTCTGTGACGCCCTATCAGCTGCTCGTCCTGGTGCGCGCAACATCAGTGCAGAAAACTTTGTTGAGCGTATGCGTGAACTCGAAAATGTCGCTAATAGTTTTGAAGGCGTGAGTAAATCGTACGCAATCAGTGCTGGACGAGAAATTCGTATTATTGTTCGCCCTGAATCGGTTGACGACCTCACCGCGATTAAGCTTGCGCGTGATATCGCCACAAAAGTTGAGAGTTCAATGCAGTATCCTGGCACCATCAAGGTTAACGTTATTCGTGAAACTCGTGCCATTGAATACGCAAAATAGCAGTCTTGTTACGTAATTCACTCAGCTGCTCCTGCTTTGCTATATAATAGTCTATATGGCAGAGCTTTCGCAGAGTGACATACAGCGGGCCGTCCAGGATGCAACGCGTGATATGCGCGATGCCCTCAACCGCGTGAACCAGCAGCTCAATCGTCTTAATTCTTTGGAAAATCAGGTTATTAGCATGCGGCGTGATATCGAAAATATGCGCCGCCAAGTTAATGCAACGAATATTCAGGTTAGTAACCTCTTAGCTCGACCTGTGTCATCGAGTGGCAGCATTGATCCACGTATGTGGCAGCAGCTCGGTAATAGCGTTCATGCCATTAATGCACGTCTTGTTGTTATGCAAAAGTACCTGCAAG
>PJQJ01000002.1:0-2879 GCA_002861585.1 Candidatus Saccharimonadota bacterium
ATGGTTATGAGCCATCCGAGCTGACCGGGCTGCTCCACCCCGCGTCGCAGTAATCAATTATACTGATTTCGATTGCATTGTCAACAGAGGTACTATCGCTGCTCCTTTTGCTCGCCAAAGAAGAAATAGAGCCACTGCTCAAAGTTTGTTCGCTCTTGTCGCGGCGCGCGCGCAGCTCGCTCTGCTTCAGCTTCTGGAGCTGGCGGCAAGATAATCACCCTTTCTCCTGGTGCAATTTTGTTTAACTTCTCCCTTGCCATTAGCTCCATGTATTCAGAGCTCTGGTAGTAGCGCTTTTGAAATTCTAACGTGTCGTTTTCGAGTGCGATCAGTTCGTTCTCTTGTTTTGTTAGATCCACCTGCTGTTGCAACTGAAAATTTCGCTGCAGTGAATTGACCGTATTCCACAGTAAGGAGGCCGCAATCAAGGCGGCAACAAGCAGCACGCCGTTCTCCATAGTGGCATGCATTCGCATAAAATGACGAGCTTGTTTTAAAAGCATATGCATTACTACTGTTAGTGTATCCTCTGCGGGGGTTGCGCGCAACTAGCCCCTCTCTGTTATACTACTTTGGTAACCCTATTATGGGGCTGTAGCTCAGGGGTTAGAGCAGTCGGCTCATAACCGATTGGTCGCTGGTTCGAACCCAGCCAGCCCCACCAAAAGAACCTGACATGCTGTCGGGTTTTTTTGATGCCCTTTTACTGATTAGTCGTACTTTGACAAAAGTAATAATTTGTATTAAAGTAGCTAAATCATTCCCTGTTTTAGGTTGAGTGAGAACTTTAAGACAAGCAGATTCTTTTGCAGGGTGAGAACCAGGTTTATAAATGGATTTTGTAAGTCTCGTTCTCACCCTGCGCGTTACCGATACACGCGTACAGCTCCATCCGGGTGAACACCGAAAAGAACAGGAGAACAGCTGTGAAGCGTTCCAATACCGCCAGGTTCACGCTCGGCACCATCACGGTGCAGGTCGAGGGCTGGGGCGCGCTGCTCACCATGCTGAAGGACGACGAGTTCGGCGGTGTGATCGACACGATCAGCGGCGACATCATCAGTGCTCTCTGGGTGGAGACAATCCCGGCGCTTCACCGAGAGTCCATCACAGAAGGCTCTGTCAGGCGCTACTTCGTCAGCTCTTCCCAGGACAGCGTTCAGCACATCGTCGACGGCACGACCTTCCGGGTCTCGCTGCAGGTGGAGCTCAACACTCCGCTGCCGTACCAGGCCGTCGCGACGTTGCTGACCAAGACCCTGATCGACGCCCAGCTGAGCATCATCGACGCGGTCGACAAGGCCAACCAGATCCTCAGGCAGCGGTCCGAGCTGGACCGACTCGACGAGGAGCCGCGGCAGCAGTCCCCGCACATGTCCGACTTGCGGTTCTTCCCCCTGGAGCGCGGGTCGGGTACCCGCGTCGACGGGCGTCCGGTCCTCCCGCAGGACCTCTTCGCGATGGTCCTGCCGGAGGGTCTCCTGCAGGCTGTCAAGGACAGCGCCCGCAAGGAGCGTCGTCCGGGAAGCTCGCCGCACAACCGTCCGGGAACCAAGGGCGGCAGGATCCAGCGTCAGCGCACCCAGTCTGACGGCACCACCGACTGATCATTCAGTACATCGCGCGAAGCGGTGCGACTCGTAGACTCCTGTCTGCTGGTTGCGCCGCCAGCGCCACCAGTAACGGAATCTGCTTGTCGCTACCGCTTCGGATAATTAATTGCTTCCATAAGTGCGTACTTATGCTGATGAGTCCTAAAGGACGAAAAGCACGTAAAACGTCTGATTTCTTACAGTCAAAAGTATCTACCCGGGTAACAATGGAACATAGCTTATAACCGTAAGGAGAAATGACTATGGATGATACCGGAAACACCACAAGCGGCGAAGAACAGATAACAGTAGTAATTCCAGGCAACTTGATAGCTCAAATAGACGCCCAAGTAGGTAGCGCCTTTGTTGATAGGGCTGATTTTATTCGTAGTGCAATCCGCGACTACCTAGAACACATCAGAAAATCACAAGGAACCGCGCCGAGCGATATTGGCTAGGGTCTCTTCTTCGTCTTCTGCTAGTAATGCCCGCAATACGCCATTCGTCCAACCGAAACCATCTTGCAGTTCGTACTCACCACCGCCAGCCGCATGCAGGGTGTTTTCGACATTATACTTTTCAACCAATTTTGCATCATGCGCGTAGACCTTAATATTCGAGGCTATCCAACGGCGCTTTATCTCATTGGCAAGCTCATCGTAGCCATAACGGCGTAACCCCTGAATAACAATCCAGTGCAGCGGCGCCCATCCATTTGGTGCATCCCACTGCTGACCGGTCTCGATTAATGTCGTTAAGAGACCACCGGGACGCAAGAAATCCTTCTCAATCCGCTCGGCAACTCGCTTAGCCTGCTTATCGCTTGCGATGCCTGCAAAGAGCGGATAGACACCAGCAAGAGTGATACTTGGACTTCGCTTGCCCTTTACGAAATCGTAATCAACGTAAAAGCCCTGCTTGTATGACCAGCAGTAATCATTAATGGCCGCAGCGCGGGCTTCAGCTCGCTTTTCGTATGGCCGAGCTAAGAGCGGCTGTTTTAGCATTTTGTAAGCACTCGCAATTGTCTGTTCTAATTGATAGAGCAAACAGTTAAGATCAACCGCAATAAGATCAGTTGTGTGAATTGTATTGAGTTTATGAGGATCCTCAAACCATCGTGACGAAAAGTCCCAACCTGATTCTGCAGCAGCCCGGATATCCAGATAGACCTTACTCGCCAAACGATCCGGTGAAAGCAGGGCAGCATCAACGTCTTCGCGGTACATCTCCGGCCGTGGTGTTCGCTTGTTATCGTAGTAACGGTTTAGGATGGCACCGTCTTTC
>PJQJ01000002.1:2991-3897 GCA_002861585.1 Candidatus Saccharimonadota bacterium
GGCCCTTTTTCTGCGCCAACAGATGTACCATGTGGACAAAGAACGGTGGCTGCGACCGGCTTATGTAGTAGGTGCGATTACCGCTAGGAATATACCCGTGCTTGCGAATCATAAAAGCGAAATTTTTAATCATGCCCTCTACTAAATCCCACCGTCCTGAGGCAGCAAGACCAAGCATGGTAAAGTAGCTATCCCAGTACCACTGCGCGCCGAAACGGCCGCCAGGTACAATGTACGGATACGGCAATGCCATCAATGAGCCCTTATTCAGATAGGTTTCACGGGTTAGGACATTCCATAGCTCATCAATATGCTCCTGAGGCGTGTGGTTTGGATTAGTGCGATACGAAGTCTCCTGTGCCACGTATCCCTTGAAGTGAATCTCGACAAATCGAGCAAGGTCAAAGTTAGGGTTTTGCCGCTGAGCTTCGTACTCCTTAAGGATGTTGCGCATCTTTTTGGCGGGAATAAGATCAACAAAGGTCATACCGTCGTTATAGATACGGCGCATTTGGACATCTTGAAAGAGCTCTCCCAGCAGTTCATCCGGCGAGGCTTGAGAGATTGGGAGCGTTCCCCCGATCTTGGTGATCTGAGATTTAACGCGTCGATGAGTTAGCTTGCGAAATCGCTGCCACATGTCCTTATTTAGACTACCCTCTTTAGTTCGTTACTTGAATTATAGAGAGATTGCCAAACACAAGCAACAGGAGCTTTACGATACGCTTTACTAGCGCCTACACTGCGTCGCGATCACGGCGACCGAGGGTCAGCATCTTTGCGATTCCTGAGGCCAACAGTGCGTATACCGCCATAGCGATAAGAGTGCTTACCTCAATAACAGATCGACTATAAGCCGGCTCGTAACTAAAGAGACCGAAAAATGGCGCTGCAAATGGAAAGCTA
>PJQJ01000002.1:3909-6027 GCA_002861585.1 Candidatus Saccharimonadota bacterium
AGGTCAGCAAACGTATTCTCCGGGTTGGCACCGAGAAGCAGTAGAATAAACCGCATTAGGAGCAGGACGACGATTGCTGCGCCAATAAACGAAACAATTCGAGCGGCCAGAACGGTACCTGGCACCCTATCGGTTCGAGCATGCGCTGCAGCTGGGGTAGCTGCACTGCCGCTATGAGAGACAGGTTCACGAACTTCTATTGTCTGTCGTTCTTCTTTTGGCTGCATAAAAAATCCTCATTTGTTATGAACCCATGCTAACAACCCCATTACCCTATTGCTGTTAGATGTTTAACTTTTTTATACAGATTTTTTACGAAGAGCAATACTGAGCGCTTCACGAGCAAGCGCTGCACCACGAGCAGTTGTCGCCTGCTGCTGCTCCGTAAGAGCGTCCAGTACCTCCCGGACGGGCGGATACGGGTCAGCGGTGCCTGCCAGGTGTCTTTCATCATCATAAGCCCGACTTGGACCACCAGGACGTCGTCGAGTTGGTCGAGGAGGCTTTGGGGCGCGAGGAGGATTAGTCGCGAGTGTTTCACGGCGACCACCGCCACCCGTTTCAGCGAGCCAGTGGTCGGTAGCATCTTCTTCTGATGCTTGACTCTCAGCGCGGCGCGCCCTAGCGACAAGAGCAGCACTAGCGATTTGCTCTGCGGTACCAGCAGTATCCAGCGTCGGTACTTCAAAAAGAGGTTCTTGCTCAATTGCCATATTAATTAAATTATAACATAAGCATTAGTAAATATCAATAGCACCGGGTCACCGTACGACAGACAGAACGGTAATAACGACCACTTTTAGTGCACCAAAAAGGCCCGAGAAATCATGTTTCCCGGGCCAATTTTGACGCACTGTTTGTTTGATTTAAAGATTAGCACTAAACGCGCTTATGCTTCAAGTCTAAAATACTATTTTTGATCCTTTTTGATGGTCAAAAATCCATTACGTGGGTTTTCGGTTACAATGTACCCCTGTGGCAAATCAGTTGGTTCACCTTTTGCGCCGGTTTCGTCTTTGCAAAAGAAGAAGATTGTTTGCTCTTTACCGCCACGAAGAGTGACAGCCTTCTTATGCAGGTAGTACGTGACCCCCTTCGAGTTCTTATGAGCGTAAGCTGCCATGTTTCGTATTTCCTCCTTGTTACTTGCTTACGAGGATAACGATACTTGGTCGTAACAGAGGTGTCAACTCCAAAGCTGCCTGAAGTGGCCTTTTAGGATTGCGCGCGCCATAAGCGTGAAGGCAATCTTGGCAATAATGAAGAGTAGTAACAGTGCTGTTAATAGTACGAAAATGCCAGCTATATCTGGTGACCAACGCGGTGATACAAAGTCATGACGATAGAGCTCGGCCTTCGGCAAGCCAACACCAGAAGCGGGATCACTACCGCTCGAAAGAGCGCCCACTTCGGCAACCACACATTGCACATAATCATTTCTAAACGACTCGGCGCTGCCCCTAAAACGAGCACGACACGTCATACTTGCCTGTTGATAGACTGCACTATTGGGATTGGTCGCAGCACTTGCCTGCTCAAGGGCTTTTGCGCTATCGCGGTTGTAGCTCTCAGTCAGGTAGACACCTTTGCCAAGATCGGTGTTCATATGGCTCGTCACGTATTCCTGCAGCTCCATAAGGCGTTCGCGAATCTGCTGCGGGTCACCAGCTTTATCGGCTGCAATAACCGCGTTACGCCGTTCTATCATGCCGAGGTTGTTAAGGCGAAGCAACGTTGCCGAAATAAATACCATTAACACCAGTATGGCAATGAGTTGCCACGTTTGCAGTTGTTGGATGGTCTTTAGCCAATGGTTTAATCTACGACGGTTAAATTTCACGACCCACCTTCTCTTACCGATTAGTATACGCCATAGCAGCTTCAGGCCGCTACCCCACCCTACTTTCGTAGTGCTGAAAACCGTTCGCTCATAATAAGCAGCGAAGCAAGAGCAGCCACCACAAAACCGGCCATCATTGCACCGACATCAGTCATGATGAATGTCAGAGCCCACATCATAATCCATGGCAGCATGCGGCTAATATCAGCAATAATCTCTGATATCGTCAAAAAGACGATACGGTAGCCCGTTAGTTCGTCAGCTCTCCCCAAAAATCC
>PJQJ01000002.1:6148-8927 GCA_002861585.1 Candidatus Saccharimonadota bacterium
GACCAGCGCAGCAGATCAACTCCGCGTTTTTGATCAACCAGTTGACCGATGAGCTTGGCTGAAAATATTGCCGCTAGGGTGCTAAGAGAGGTGACGGCGCCGATACTTGCATACGTATTGGTCGTGAATATAACGACTCCAATAAAGAGCGGCCAGAGGGTAATGCTAAGAATATTCTCGGTTGTAAAGGCGCCGAAAGAGAGCATATCGCGCTTAACTGTGTTGTAGGGAAAGTTGCGAAAGTCGAGATGCTGATGCGTCTTTGTTGGTTCCGGCGTAGCAAAAAGCGGTATAACGGCCAGAACAAATAAGACGATAGAGATTGAGATCATCCACTCGGTACCGAGGAACGTCGCCACGAGGCCACCAATAACTGGTCCGAGTGTCGCACCGATTCGTTCCATAATAGCCATGAAGCCAATCTCTTTTCCGCCATGCTCGCTGTGCAGCACCTTTGAAAAATCAACATTGTAGGCTAGAAAGAATAGGCTGCTGGCAATCGCCCAACTAAACGCAACCAACCAGAGCGGCCAGTGATAATCTGGCAAGGTTAAGAGCAGCAGCAGTGAAATAATTTGAAATCCATAGCTATAGAGCATGACGTGCTTTGGACCTTTAGCGGCAATAAGGTACGCAGCAGGCACATTGATAAAACAACGAAACGCGAAAATACTAGCGATGAAAAGAAAGATCGCAGGCAGCGAATATCCAGTTTTGTACAGGTAGACCGGCAAGAAGATGCCAATCAGACTAATACCCATACTGCGCAGCATGAGGCTTGTGTAGAGTTCACCGAGCTCATCAAAGTTAAGACGACGCCAATGGTGTCGCCTCTGAAGTAAAGCCGTGACTAATCCCTGCCCAATATGTTTCATGTTTATTTTTTAGAGTAATTTACTTCCATTAGAGCAAATTTTACCCCTGAGCACAAGCTGTTATACTAATGTTTATGCGAATCTACTTTTCAGGCATAGGCGGTAGCGGCATCGGTCCCCTGGCTCAAATAGCTCTGGACGCCGGCTACAGTATCTGTGGCTCGGATGCCCACGAGAGCCCTCTAACCAAAACCCTTACTGAGCAGGGGGTTGATATTTCTCTGCAACAAGACGGCGATTTTTTACGAGAACAGCACAGCCTTGAGCCGATTGACTCCTTTGTCTTTACAGCCGCACTTCCGGCTGATCACCCTGAGCTCGTAGCTGCTCGCGAACTCGGTATTAAGACCTCCAAGCGAGATGAGTTGTTGGCGGCTATCTTGCAAGAACATAATATCCAGCTAATAGCGATTGCCGGAACTCACGGAAAGACCACAACCACAGCTATGCACGTGTGGGTGGCCAAGCAGCTTGGACTTTCTGTCAGTTACCTTGTTGGCTCTACCCTCCCCTTTGGTCCGAGTGGAAAACTTGATCTTTCGTCACCGTATTTCTTTTATGAGTGCGACGAGTACGACCGCAACTTTTTGCATTTCTCACCGCGGCTCAGTGTTATTACATCACTTGATTATGATCATCCCGATATTTATGCGTCTGAAGCTGATTACATTGCCGCCTTTCGTCAGTTCTTGTCTCAGAGCCAGCAGATTGTCGCTTGGCGTAGAGATGTATCATTTCTGATGCGCACGGAAGAACCGACTGATGTTGTCAGTGAGATCAGTGGAGAATGGAGCAAGAGCGTACTCTCCAGCGCTACAACTCTTCAGGAAGATGCTGAACCGCTGCTTAGTGAGATAGCACTCGCCGGAGCTCACAATCGTAAAAACGGTGCTCTCGTCCTGCATACTATTTCGCTCCTCACGGGCACAAACCTGGCCGATGAGCAGAAGCGGGCCATTCTTGTTACCGCGCTAACCTCTTTCCCAGGAACAGGGCGACGATTCGAAAAGTTAGCCGATAATCTATTTAGTGATTATGGACATCATCCAACTGAACTTGCGGCCACCCTCCAACTTGCACACGAGATTGCGGAGCGGGTCGTCTTGGTGTATCAGCCGCATCAGAATACTCGCCAGCACCATGTCAAAAATGAGTACAAAAATGCCCTTACGTTAGCCGATAAGATCTACTGGCTGCCAACCTACTTAGCGCGGGAAGATGCATCGCTCGACATTATTACGCCAGAGCAATTCATAGACACTCTTACAAATAAAGAAGTGGCAGAGCCAGCCGATCTCAATGAGCAGTTATGGAATAAGATCTCTCAAGCTCGAGACGATGGTGCGCTTGTGCTAGTGATGGGTGCAGGCACAATAGATAAGTGGGTGCGTGATCAACTCTCTGCTGAACCAAAGGACACGTCAACAGCATAGATTGGCAGTCCCTCTGCGACAAAGCGTCGTTCATACGTTGTCATAATTTTATACTCGTCCGGTGAGTTACTCTGATGCAGGTCGAACGTTAAGTTTGATAATTGCAACTGCTTTGCAATAAATTGCTCAAGGCTCCAATGAAAGAGACCGAGGTTATCTGTCTTAAAGTGCATTAATCCCTCCGGAACAAGCAACTGTTGATAAATTGCTAAAAAATGTGGATGCGTCAGGCGATGTTTTGCTTGACGCCCTTTTGGATATGGATCAGAAAAGGTGACCCATACCTCATTCAGGCTCTGGTTAGGAATAATCGTCTCAAGTTGTGATACGTGCGACCTAATAAAAATAATATTAGCTATTCCCTCTTTTATGGCATCGCGGGCGCCCGCATACAGGCGGTCAGCCTTTACATCAATTGCGACAAAGCGCTTTTCAGGATGTCGCCTAGCCAGCTCTAATAGAAAGTGACCG
>PJQJ01000002.1:9358-10358 GCA_002861585.1 Candidatus Saccharimonadota bacterium
GGTGTCTTTGGCAGAGCCGGCAGAATTATACTATTGGGCCCTGGCCAAAATTCACGAAGCCGCTCCTCGACCCCATCCAAGCGGACAAGATCACTAATATCGGCAACCGAAGCAGCAAGTATGATCATAGGCTTGCTGGGTGTTCGGTCGCGCAACTGGTAGACCCGCTCGACTGAAGGCTGCAGCAACGCCGACGCTACCGTGCCATAGAGGGTATCGGTTCGGATAACTCCGATAGCCCCCTGTTGCAGGAGCCCAGTAATCTCTGGTGCTGTTCTCGATGAGAAGACTTTCATTATTATTGCGTCGGTGGAGTTGCTTGCGTTTCAGGCGTGAGGCGCAGCGCATCGTCTTCTAGATTAGTATTATCAAATGCACTATTTGACTGGAGTTGTTTTTGCTCCTTCTCGTAGAGCTTCATAAATTCGTTGATGACATCCTGATTAATAGGACCTGTTGTCTCGAATTCGTCGTTTGGCGTATTCGGCTCAACCTCTTTGCGTATCTGTTCGTACTGCGGCAAACTAAGGTCAAGCTTGGAGACACCACTACTAACATACATATACACACTGAGTGATGTGAGACCAAGCGCTACGACAATAGACAGAGTGAGGGCGAGAAATATTTTGGACTTGAGTAACTTTTTAAGATTTTCCTTCATATTACTCTCCTTCTCCACTGTTACCTGTCTGTTTTGGGGCTGTTTTTGTGAGCTCACGAACAATCTGGCCATAATCTTTAATGAGGACACTCATCTGATCAACATCGCTCTTCAAGCGAATACGACTACTGCGGGCAGTTGTCAGCAATTGATAGAACTCCTCAGGTTTTTCTTTACACTTAATAGCAAGTACTGCCTTCAGGTCATTCTGGTGCTTCGTGTAGTGGTCGTAAAATTCAACAAACTTTGACTGCAGTTGTGCGGTCGCCTGTACGAGTCGAGGCTCGTTGATTTTGTTTAGGGCAGCTCGGCTATTAAAAGCAGCCATCAGCGTTAGCG
>PJQJ01000002.1:10368-18183 GCA_002861585.1 Candidatus Saccharimonadota bacterium
GCTGCGGCCACGGTTTGTTCTTGTGACGATGTCGTTTCGCTGCACACGCTGCAAAATCCCTTGCGCCGCCTGGCAATTAGCACGAATAATCGACACCTTTTGCTCAGTGAGGATATTCTCTGTTGCCTCCTGGGCGTTGACAGGCGAAAAAAGCGTTGTTGCCACCAGCAACGACGCAAGGCCAAGAAGGGTTATCTTTTTTATCTGAATCATCAACTCGTCCTATTATCCGAATTTACCCTATCTCCTGTCAAATGAAACCGTTCGAGCTCTCTGCAAATAAGCCCTTCATGTATGAGCGCCTGTAGTGCAGCAGCAAAGCGATCATCACCATCAACTTGGGCGGAGAGCTCCTGCTCGCTTGATCCGCCCTGCTCAGATAACACCTTGATTATACGGCCGCGCATCTGCCGCATACTGCCAGCAAAAGGTGTCTGTTTCTTAAATTGTCGGGATTGATCTAAAGCTCCCTGTTTGCTCTGCTTTAAGAAAGTGCCATAATCCATCAGCGCCCAGTACCACTCACGAGGTGAATCACGATCAAGCGTTAGCGTAACCAGCTGCAGGATTTCAGCGTCATCAACAGCTGCCCTATCTGAGAAAAAATGATTTATATAGACAGTCCTGATATTCGTTTCGACAAAAACGGAAGGGCTATTGGAGCTATAGGCTACAATTGCCGCAGCGGTATTACGACCAATACCAGGCAATGAAACAAGCGCCTCTTGAGACCGGGGAATTTCGCCATCAAACTGCTGCTGGATAACGCGTGCCGCTTGATGTAAGTATTTAGCCCTTCGGTTATAACCCAGGCCGCTCCAAAGCTGCAATACGAACGCGAGATCTACCTCTGCTAGCGCCTTAACAGTCGGCAATGCTGCAACAAAGGCCTCAAACTTTGGAATGACGCGAGTAACTTGTGTCTGCTGAAGCATCACTTCGGAGACAAGCACCCAGTATGGGTCGGTGTTGGTGCGCCACGGCATTATGCGAGGATGTTTGGCATAAAAATCCCAAACAGTAGCTCTAAAGTCATCAAGAGAAGACTGGTTCATCTATTCAAGGAGCGCATCGACCGCTTTAGCCATGTCAGAGTCGCGCGAAGTTATACCTCCGGCTTCAAGTGTATTAAGAACTATCTCAACTTCATCGCGACGAAGGGTAAGTTCTGGATCGTGCTGTTGCTGTTCGGCCAGCCGTGCTATTCGCGAAACGATTGCAAATCCCTCTTGAAAACCAGTTGTCGGTACGACCCGAACCAATCCCTTGCCAGGTAGGACAGCCCATCCGACATTAAGGCCCTTTACTGCCTGTTCTAGTGCTTCACCCTTTAGTAGTGCTGATTGTTCCATAGCTCTATTATACGTCAGTAGAAGCGAAAGAATGGAGGATCAGTATAGAGTGTCGCCGTAACGTCGGTCATTTTACGTGGCTCTCCGCCGCGGACTGAAACCGCATAATCGGCCGTCTCGTTGTCACCGATTACTCGATAGGCAATCGTAGTGTCATTGAGGAATCGAATTGGTCCAGTAATACCCGCTTGGGATGTAAGCTGCTGCTTTTTGCCGTCTTTGCTCTGAACGGACAGTGTCGTCTTGTCATCAACCGTTGTTAGCAGGAGGCGGTCAGACCGTGAATTAGGAGTAGCGATGAAGAGGGATCCCTTGTCGGCAGGAGCAGGTGCCTCTTTCGCCTGGTTAGTACTGGCGTTGAACTCATGCCACTTTCCACCCTCACTACTACGATAGGCAAATTTGTTGGCATCTAGTTGCATCAACTCCTCTACCTGCGTTCCTAGCTCAGTAGCGTTCTCCCCTTTAATGCCTGCCTTTTTCAGCAACGCGCCCTTACTGCCGGTATCATTCTGTGTAAAGACAACAGATCCAAGGACGTTCATAACAGTCTTGAACTCTCCGCTCGTGGTAGCCACCTCAAACTGGTTCTTTGTCTCCATCTCGAGACTTCGCATAAGCTGACCCTTTATAGTACCCTTTTCTTTTCGTGTGAGCGTATAGACGATAACGTCCTTGTGCCAGTCAAGCAGCTTTATGTCATGGCCGGAGTCCATTTCGTCCATAGCGCCCGATGCTAAATCAACCCAATAGAGTTTTTGCATAAGCGCACCGGTCTCATCACGACGTCCGTCGCGGGTTGATACAAATGCTGCATACTTTCCGCTAGGACTAACTGCAAACTGCGCCGCTTGTGATTCCTGATCGGTGCCACGAATGAATTCTTTTGCCTCTGATCCGTCAGCTAAAGAGCTCCATACACTCTGTACATTGCCCCGTTTGCTAATAAAGAAATGCCTAGCAGCCGGTACGAAAAAGATATCTTTTGCCGCTGAATCCAAAGCAACTGTGACAGTCTTGTTTGCGAACTGGCCACTCTTGAACGATGCCTCTACAGCTACTGTCTTACTGTCTGTTACTGGTGCATGCAGAGTAACGAGGCCATTCTTATCAGGACGAGCTGTAGTATCACCAATTGTATAATCACCGTTCTGAATTGGCTTGTTGCTCGCCCAATCCTTAGCCGTGAAACGAATCTCAATACCAGTTGCAATAAGGCCGGCTGAATACTCCTGTTTTTCAGCAGCACCAGCAAGACTCATAATAGGGTGAAAATCAACTGTCACTTCCCTTTCAGAAGGTGTGTATCCCTGTTTTGTCACAGTTATCTTATGAGTACCGAACGGTTGATCTGTAATTGTTACTCGATCCGCTTGGCCGGAATTATACGTTTGGCCGTTCATCTGCACGCTAAAGTTCTTTACAATTGTCATTTTGCTGCCATCTGTTTGCGGCGCAATATCACCACCGACTATCGTGACCGCACCACGGACACCAGCAGCATTCAGCGCAGCATGCCGAGAGACTGGTACCATCCAGGCACCGATAACGGCTCCAACAAGAACGAGACTAACGCCGATAATAAAGGGTTTCTTGCCATGTTTCTTCTTAAATCCAGTTTGTGCCTCGGCAGCAGGAGCCTCAGCAAGGGGCTTTTTTAGATGCACCGGAGGTTTTATGGTAATCGGGGTCTTCTTCTTTGGAGTCTTAATCTGAGACTCTTCTTGGCGCGCCTTTAAATCAGCCTCTGCTTCTATCGCGGCTATCTTTGCAAACACATCCTCAGAATCTAGCTGTTGCTCTAGGTCGTTACTACTCACACTCCCACACCTTTTTTCTTATGCTTTAGTATACCTCGAGAGGAGGATCCGATCAATTTAAGATTGGCATAAGCATAAGCTTTTTGTATACTGAGGCCATATAAGTGAGGTCTTTTGAATAAAATGCGTAGCGCTCGCGCAGTACTTGGAGAGAATAAGAAGGCTCTCTTTGCAGTTGGTTTCTTTGGTGCATATGGTCTCTTTCTTCTGGGCTATCACGCACAGCAGCCCCAGCCGCTACCTCGTCCGGCTATTCCAAGCGTCATACCAAAGCTAACTCACACTGCTTCGCAAACGGAAATTCAGTCTATCGCTAGTTTCACCCCAGATGCTATTGGACAAACAGATGTTCTGGGCGCCAAGAGCACCGAAGCAACCGCTACCCCTGCTGTAACGTTACCTGCCGAACCAGACACCAGCGACCATCCTGCAGCTAGCGCCCTCCGACTCCTGCCAAGTAGTGAGCGCAAAGAGCTCGAAGATCTTTACAAACGCTATAAACAAGACCAAAAAGTAAAGATCGACAGAGCTGATTAGTCTTCAATCACAATAAGAACGCCCCGAGGCGTTCTTATTGTCTGGCCAATTTTTTGTCTGCACCTACGGCGCGAGGCGGTTGATATCACGCGGGAAGAGGGTTGCCTCTTTTACGTTGCTAAGACCAATAATCTTCTGCGTTAATCGCTCTAAGCCCATTCCAAATCCGCCATGCGGCGGCATCCCTGCCTGCATTGCCATAAGAAAGTACTTGAAACCTGGCGCTTCAGGATCACCACCTGCCATCGTCTTCAGTTGCTCAAGCAAAACTGCATGATTGTTTTCGCGCATCGAACTTGTGACGATCTCGACACCTCTGAATAGAAGATCCATTCGATCGGCAAATTCAGGTCGCTCAGTCTGCGCTTTGTGGTAAAACTTCATCTCGCTCGCTGGCCAGTCCGTCACGAAGACCGCTTCAGAACCAAGATTTTTCTTAGCGTATTCGCAAATCCATTTCTCTTCTGCAGGCATAAGGTCTTTTTTGTCATAGACAGTCTCGCCAGTTGCCTTCTCGTACATCTCGTGAATCTCAGCCATTGGGATAGAAGGAAATACTTCCGTTAAGACCGGCTTTGTTGCATTCCAGCGCTTTAGGTCAGCCTCGTGATCCTGCCATACAGTATCAACAACATGGTTGATCTGACCACTAAGAAATTTCTTTAGGTCCTCGAGTGTCACAAAGCCCATTTCGCCGTCTACAGAGATATATTCAGTCATATGTCGGCTAGTGGCACTTGGTTCAGCACGGTAAACTGGAGCGATTTCAAAAACTCGTTCAAAGACACCAACCATCATCTGTTTATAAAACTGCGGACTCTGTGCAAGTGTTGCTTCACGGCCAAAGTAATCCATTTTAAAGACTTCAGCGCCACCTTCGGTTGCGGCAGCAAGTAACTTTGGTGTTTGGATTTCAGTAAAGTCGTTTTGGTAAAAGAACTCACGAAGCGCACGAGTAACAGTGCTGCGCATCTTGAAGACGGCCGTCTCCTGGAGGTTTCGCAAGCTAACAACGCGGTACTCAAAGAGTGTATCGAGGTTTTCGGGTTTGTGGTTAATCGGTTTGTCGATTTCAATTGGCGGTTCAAATTCAACAGGCACCAAGACTGTCAATGATGCATCGTGCAGCTCTACACCACCGGGTGCACGTGGTTCCTCTTTCGTGAGTCCAGTGACTTCCAGGACAGTTCCCAGCTGCAGCCCACGTAATTTTTCTACCTCGTCTTTGTCCTTTATGACAATCTGTACTAGACCGCCACGGTCACGAACATTAATAAAAGTAAGACCACCCAACAGTCGTTTTTTATGCAGCCAGCCTTTAATGCTGACCTGCTCGCCTATGTGGCTCGCTAATTCATTGCTTAGTGTACGCATACGCTTCTCCTTATTTAGTCAAATTTACGGCTCTGGGCAGGGTCGAATACACAGCATCTACGCCAAAGTGCTGCCGACCCGTAAATTCGTGTTATTAGTTGCGTATGCAATCATAGATCTTATCTTACACCATAATTATGGTAGTTGAGAAGGGTTAGACGTCCTGTCTCTGAGGTGGAAGGTTGATTTTGTGCGGATTACGAGCTGCAACTTTACGAAGATCAGAAAAAGCATCGAATTCATCATCTATTTTACGGCCTAGGAGCGCTTCTATAACGTCTTCGAGACTAATAATGCCAACGGTCTCCCGGTTTTCGTTGACCACGACAAATAGATGATGATGGGTACGCAAAAAGGCATGCAGTGCATGATCAAGAGTTGCATCGTGCCGAATGTAGAAAACTTTTGACTGCATTGCCTCTCTTGCTAGCTGCACAGTCTTATCAAGCGAGATTACATCGTGCAGATAGAGCATGCCTACCACGTGATCGATGTCGCCTTCGATAATCGGGAAACGACTATGCCCTGTTCGATGCAACCTATCTAGAAGGAGTGCGCCTACCGTCTCGTTAGCCTCGACCGTCTCGACGACTGATCGCGGCGTCATAATGTCCTCTACTCGAAGTTCACTAAACTGCAAGCTGTGTTGCAGAAGATCTCGCTCGTTGGGACTAAGAACACCTTTAGCCTGTTGTGTCAGAAACAAGAGTTCCTCTTTTGAGTGCAGTGTCACCGGCGGCAGCTCTGAGTCCTGCTGAAAGAATCGTAGCGGCCCCTTCAACTGCGCTGCAAGTTCGAGTATTTTTACTTCGTTTTTACTGTACCACTCCTCTGCTCCGCCACGAACCATGTGTGTGCGACCAAAAATAGGAAGAAGCAACAACCCGACCATAGACCAAAAGGCACCAACCCAAAAGCCATAGGCAGTGACTAGTAGCGTTATAAATAGCACTGTCAGTACAGCCTCAAGCAAAAACCGCAAAGCGCGAACTTGCGGCAGATGCCGTTCACGTTCCTGCAGGGCAATAGCCTCCTTGTCGTGCTGCTTGACACGACGCTCAAGCTCAAAGGCGCTAATAGGAGTCGAAGGCACCCGGAAAGCTCTTACCATTGTTAGGAGCAACCACGAAAGTAAAGAGATAATAAAAAGTGTTTTTGTTGGCATACTAGACCTTATTGTACGAAAAATGCTTGCGTTATAACAGTAGTCGCCTGTACACCTCTGTCCATAAGCGATATTATGGATTGGAGAAATTTCAAGGAGACCTATAATGAACAGAACTCGATGGATTATTTTTAGTGTATTCATTCTTGCCCTAATTGGTACTCTCGTATACACGAGCAACAAGGATTCAAATAGTGCAAATAAGATTGACCCACAAACTATTCAAAAGACTGGACCAAATGCCGATCGCGTATACGGTAACAAGGATGCAAAAGTTGTCCTGTTCGAATACGGTGATTTTCAGTGTCCAAGCTGTGGTAATGCCTATCCAATTGTTAAGCAGGTGAAAGAGAAGTACAAAGATCAGATTGCTTTTGTCTACCGTAACTACCCGCTAACCAGCATCCATCCACATGCCCTGGCTGCTTCGACTGCAGCTGAGGCTGCTGGCAAACAGGGTAAGTTTTGGGAAATGCACGATAAATTGTTTGAAAATCAGCAAGCTTGGTCGAGCGTTAATCCTGAAGTACGAACACAGGTATTCGAAGGCTACGCACGTGAGCTTGGTCTTAACATCGATCAGTTCAATAAGGACCTTCGAAGCGAAGATGTGAAGAATAAAGTTGCACGAGATCGTCAGATTGGTCGTGATATCGGTGTGAGCGGTACGCCAACTTTCTTCCTGCAGGGTCGTCAGCTCGAGAACAATCAGTGGAACTCTGTTGAGGCCTTGGATAAAACCATTGCTGATGCATTAAAACAAGCAGGTGTTAGTGCTCCACAAGCACCAGAGAGCACCGAACAACCAGCTCAGTAGGTTATTACCTAGCAATATAAAAAGCCCCGGCTAACCGGGGCTTTTTCATTTTTTATTTCCTAGTGGGCGATGAATAGCTGCCACTCAGGTGGAACAACGTCCACCTCGATTCGCGTAGCACGTGATGGTACTATACGCACAGAAATCGGCATGTATCCTCCTTATGCAATCCGCGTTGAAATTGGTGTGTTTCTACGGACGCAAGAATAATCTTATCAAGCCTAACTTTAGGGGTCAAGCATAAGTTCTTTGAGATTTCAATAGCTAAAAAATTCGTTTGATACGCGCAATCAAAAATATCGTAATCGCCACAAGCATCGTTATTAGCACAATAGCGGCATATGCCCACGTTTCCTCTTGAAACGGCAATGCTATATTCATACCGTACATACCAAAAAAGACGTTCGGCAGTGCAATCATCACGGTAGCCCCAGTAAGAATTTTCATTGAGCGGTTTAGATTATTAGAGCTGATGGTTGAGTAAGCTTCGCGGATGTTTACAATCGATTTAATATTACTCTGACACCCCTCAATCGACTGTTCATTATTAAGTAGCAGGTCCTCGACAATGTCTTGATCCTGATCAAATAGTGGGATGTGCCGGCCCAGCAAGAGACGACGCAGGATTGCCGTTGTTGGAAGTAGTGCCGAGAGGAACTCATTAAGCTCGTCCTCAATCAGCACAAAATCAATAAAGTCTTGGTTGGCAACATTATGCGTTCGAAGACGAGAGCGGATGATCTTCGTTTG
>PJQJ01000002.1:18611-20181 GCA_002861585.1 Candidatus Saccharimonadota bacterium
AGTAATATGTAATCATCTATTCATAAGCAGTATAAAATAGTGCCACACCAAACACCACAACATCATTACCGTAAACGTCGATTATCTATCAACACTGACAACTTATTATCAGTGCTAGAGGGCATTGAGGGTGGTTTCGCTATCTTTACTGGTATCCTAGTTGGTTTAAGCTTTGAAACCATCGATCGTCGCCTTCTCATCGTGACGGCAGTTATCTCTATCATTGTGAACGGCTTCAATAGCAGTGCCGTTCGCTATAGTTCACAGCACTATATTGATGAGCTCGATGGTCACGAAAAAAAGAGCGTTTTTCGCTACTATCTAACACCCGCCCTTGTAGAATTTATTGTCTACCTAATAGTCTGCCTGGTGGTGTTGCTGCCGCTACTACTGCTGCCATCACTACCGCTAGCAATTGTTGGGTGCGTCATCCTGACACTGACCGTTCTTTTTTGTGCTGGCTACTATCGTGGTCGCATTCTCCGAACACGCCCACTGCGTGACGCACTTGAGCTAACCGTCTTAGGGGCGCTTATTATTACAGTTGGTGCAATTGCTGGCTTTGTCCTTTCGCGTTAAAAACCCTACCGCACCAGACTGAAATGGCACGACCGCTCGGGAATAAAGCCTATGCAATTTGCGTCTTACATCGTTTCTTGTCATACTAATTAAAAGGCCAAAAACAAACATGGAATTATCGATTTTCACTCAACTAAGTTTGGTTATTGTTGCAGTAGCAGCAGTCTCATTCGTGATGCGTTTGCTTCGTCAGCCACTGATTATGGGTTACATTCTAACCGGCATACTGGTTGGGCCATCATTTTTTCATCTTATAAATGACAGTGAAGCATTTGAAACCTTTGGCGAGATAGGTATCACACTACTGTTATTTATTATTGGACTGGGCTTGAATGTTTCGCTTATCAAGAGTCTCGGTAGGGTCGTACTGGTTGCATCGGCTATCAAAATTATCAGTGTTGGCTTAATCGGGTTCTTCCTGGCGAGTGGCTTTGGATTTAATGCTATTGAATCAGCATTAGTTGGTTTGGCATTAGTTTTTAGTAGTACCATTATCATCGTAAAGGTCCTGAGCGATAAACGTGAGCAATCACGTCTCTATGCCCAAATTACTGTCGGTATTATTCTTGTTGAAGATATTCTAGCGACTTTTGCGCTACTCTTTATAAGCGCCAGTGCCGGTAATGATGCTGTTGGTCCGTTCGAAATTGCGCTACTACTCCTAAAGGGAGTCCTGCTCGCGGCCATGTTAGCCTTTTTAGCGACAAAGGTTCTGCCGAAAATGACACGCTTCTTTGCATCATCGCAGGAGTTCCTGTTCCTCTTTGCGCTAGCATGGGGTTTTGGTGTCGCCAGTTTATTTGCAGCAGCCGGTTTTTCTGCCGAAGTAGGCGCGCTCTTTGCTGGTGTCTCTCTCGCCTCGCTGCCCTACACTCAAGAAATCGCCTCTCGCCTAAAGCCACTGCGTGATTTCTTTGTTGTCCTGTTCTTTATCGTCCTGGGTGAAAGCCTAAACCTCGAGAACCTCTCGCTCGGCTTTCTTCCTGCATTA
>PJQJ01000002.1:20406-21024 GCA_002861585.1 Candidatus Saccharimonadota bacterium
TACCTTATGAAGTACGACGATCAGCTATTTTCTGCTATCGAACATCATCTGCGTCTCTTTGAACGGCACGTTGTTAAGGATGAAAAGAAGCAGCTCACCAATTATCCGCTTGTCTTGTTTGGTTATCATAAAGGTGGTCATGAGTTCGTCCGCGTCTTCCGTAAGATGAAAAAGCCATACGTTGTGATCGATTATAATCCCGAAGTCATTGAAACGCTTGATCATCAACATATCCACTATATGTACGGTGATGCGACCGACTTTGAGCTCCTCGAGGAGGTCGGTATAAATCAGGCTAAACTAATTGTCAGTACAATCACCGACTTCTCGACCAATAGAACATTAATTCAGCACATTCACCACATAAATCCTGACGCTGTGTTTATATGCCATGCAGATAATTACGAAGAGGCGGCGCGCCTATACGATCACGGTGCTACGTACGTTATACTGCCTCACTTTATAGGTAGCGAGCGAATCAGTGCCTTGATAGATCGAAGCGGCACGAATAAGCAGGCTTTCGAAGACTACCGTCAAAAGCATATTATGCTCGGCAAGAACGCCTTAAAGATACATTAGGCAGCTAGTTCAAATTTATCGCGTGTCTCATCCTCTGAG
>PJQJ01000002.1:21352-21814 GCA_002861585.1 Candidatus Saccharimonadota bacterium
GGTCTTCAGTACTCAGTGTTGCACATTCTCGGTTGAAGGTTCGACCGAGCGAACGCGCAATATCTCCGGCATCCATCAAGCTTGCAACGAGACGACCATTTAGAAGATCATCGAGAGCGGCTGCGAAATTGTAACGTGCCTCCTCGAGGATGCGAGTGCGAGTCCGTGCATCGGGCTCCTTCGCAAGGATAGACATGACAGTGTTCATATGCTCGGTTATGAGATTTGGCTGGGATTTAATAAAGCTTAGGGCATCTGTCTGAGAAGCAAAAATTCGTCCAGCAAACCAGCGCCCACCGATTTGCCTCGTTAAGGATGCGTCGTATGAACTACGCAAAAACTCGGTTAGCTCCTGCTGGCTATTGGGCTGTAGATCAAGCCAGTATCGCCTTGCCAGTATCTGCTCAGATGATAATCCATCAGGCAGCGTATGGCCGACAGCTCTAACCATCTCCTGCAATG
>PJQJ01000002.1:21906-22350 GCA_002861585.1 Candidatus Saccharimonadota bacterium
CGGTCATATCCGTCAATTGTCGTCACGCCAAAACGAACTGCATCCGGAATAGGCGATACAACAACAAGCGTTGTCTTGTCGATTTCACCTCGAGCTAACGCTTCGAGTAGTCGTGTTTCATCAAGCTCGAGCGCTCGTCGCTCTACTTCAAACGTAATGTCTGGACGGTTTCTAGCCTCAACCACCGCCGCCTGTAAGCCTCGCTCCAGTACCGGAATTATTTCATCACCAAATTCAGAGACGAGACGGCCCGCTCTATCCAAGTGATAGAAGAATTTATTTTGCATAGGCGCAGCAAGACGCTCCGACTGATCAGTCAGCTCATCTATGAGTAGCCGTTGATACTCCTCATTTTTGCGTCCATCGTGCCCCCATTCAGTTGATATACGAGAATTGTTTTGAGTTCTACCCCACAATCTACCCATTGAAAGAAAAAATACCCCC
>PJQJ01000002.1:22420-27119 GCA_002861585.1 Candidatus Saccharimonadota bacterium
GTTGCAGTAACGTATCGGGCTTAGCAACCTTCTCGTTGCAATACCGTTGCGGCACAGCTCATGATTAACACATGATTCCGCTACTGACAGCGTTAATTTTGTAATATTCATTATACACCACCACTAGCGTTATGCATATAGAATTAAACGCTATTGCTGTTTGGTGAGAAGCCTTTTACTTCTCCCATCCAAACAGACTATACTAGGGATATGGGTACCAGTACGCTAATGCAGACCGAGCAGGAACACCTTCATAAGATGGAGAATGTTCTTAAGAAAAACGGGTATAGCACCACTCGCCCGCGTCGCGAAGTCCTAAGGGCATTACTTGTTGGTGGCGCATCTGCTGCACGTCTTTCTGATGAACTGTTGGAGTCACTTGATCGTGCAACTGTCTATCGGACATTAACACTCTTTGAGCAAACAGGAATCGTCAATCGATCAGTTCTTAATTCTGAGATCTACTTTGAACTCAGCGAGCTCTTTCAGCCCCACCATCATCATGCCGTTTGCCAGTTATGCGGACGAGTGATCGATATAGCATCATCTGAGCTTGAATTAGCCCTAAAGAATGCTGCGGCTGACAGGGGATTCTTGGCTGTTGAACATTCGCTTGAACTTCGTGGCTACTGTTCATACTGTCAGTAAAGCTGAACTTGGTTACACCTTTATAATAACCAGGCTTTTTGTTGTCTGCAGTGAAATATATGAATGATTCCGCAGCCATTCATTAACTGCACGCGCAGCCCCTGGAAGGGCTTCGTTCTGATAATCATCGACTAAAACAACAGCGCCCCTGCTCAGCTTTGGCCAGACAAGTCGCAACGAATCAGCAATAGAGTCATAAAAATCACCATCTAAAAAGGCGAGCGCAATTACCGGCGGCAGGTCGCTCTCTTTCAGATCGCTAAACCATCCTTTGTGTATGACTGGCAGCGGTAAGCCGGCTTTTTTAAAATGAGTAATAAATGCAGCCTTACTTGCCTTCAGTTCACCGGCTTTAAATTGATCACCGGCAACACTCTGGTCTGATACGTCCTTTTCTGGCAATCCAGCAAAGGAATCGTAAACATGATACTGCTTCGTTGAGCTTCGCGCCTTAAGATATCGGCTTATAAAAAGGCTCGTCGTTCCAAGGTAGCAACCAAGCTCAACAACAGCCCCTTCTATCTTCTGGTCATGAATGACCTGTAGCTGCTCAAGAATAATCTTAATCTCATCCTTTGAGACCTGATCGCTTATCAGATTGAACCGTTTTAGCAGTTCTTGGATAGAAGGGTCTGTTTTCATTGTTACTCCAGTATACTACCTGATTCATTTAAGAAGACCCCCCTAGGCGGGAGGTCTCCTTAAATCTCATGGATGAAGCATCTATTCGCTCAGCATGTCAGCGAGGGCCTTGTTGAAGGCTGGAATATCATCGGGATTTCGGCTAGTAATAATAGATCCATCAATGACGACTTCCTCATCAACCCACTCACCTCCAGCATTGCGAATATCATCCTGCAGAGTTGGGTAGCTAGTCAGCTTTAAGCCATCGGTAATTCCAGCAGATACAAGCACCCATGGTGCATGGCAAATCACCGCAAGAGGCTTTGTATTGGTGACGCAGTAATTCACCCATTCCTTTGCCCGCTCTTCCATACGAAGATGATCAGCATTGATCGTACCGCCAGGCAACACGAGTGCATCGTAGTCATCAAAATCGATGTCATCAAGTAAGAAATCAACATCGAATTCATCAGCCATCTCAGCATGATTCATACCCTGAACAGTGTCACCTTTTGGCGCTATAACGTCCACTTCCGCACCAGCATTTTCGAGGGCTCGAAGCGGCTCGCTTAGTTCGGCCTGTTCGAAGAAGTTGTGTACTAAAATTGCAATCCGCTTATCGGATAAGTCGGCCATTCACCCCCCTTTTATGTGTTACAACAACCTTCTCCGGTGATGTTAACTTACTATCGACAATAATCTTTTTGATTCGTATCAAAATTATTGTTCCTCTTTGTTATTGTTAACAATTCGTCGTGCTGCGTCACGACCTTGTGATTCAGCCTCATCAGCCCTATCGATAGTTTGATTAACCTTTTCTCGTGCACGCTCAGAGAACTCTTGAGTTGCGCCCTTAGCCTGTTCCATCCGGCCATTAGCGATGTTATTAAGATGAGTAGATTTGCGGCGAATTTGCTCGCGTGTGGCGCGACCACTTTGTGGAGCCAATAGCAGTGCTCCGACAAATCCCATAGCTGCGCCCACTAAGAAGGCAACTGGCGTACTCATGCCGTTGTGGTCATGGTACATCTGATCGGTGTTGTAGGGATTTTCTGAATATTTATCGTACATAATGTCTCTCCTTATGTTCTTTGGTTAGCAGCTTTTGCTGTTTCTAGCATAGGCCGGGGTATATAGGTAAAGCTGTAAAATATATTACTTTTATCTGTCTTTAGTAACGAAGAGTTGCCGCAGTAGCCGCTTGATCAGGCATCGTATCGGCGGTCATTGCCAAGACTCGTCCGCCCTGCTCAAAAACGTTTAACGCATTTTTATTCAGCTTAAACGCATCGTTTCCATCAGGAAAGATTATCTTCGGCGCGGCCTTTAATGAATCAGCAACGGTATCGGTCGTATGAGCGAGAGTTGCCGTAAAGAGAGTATCAACCCGACCCTGCTCTGCAGCTTCCTCTACCTGCTTTGGATCAGTCGTCGAGCGATTGCTCGCGATCAATTCGCCAAAGGTATTGAGCGATTCATCATGTCTTTTCATCACGACATGTTCGTAAACAACATCCCAGGTTGACTGATGAAGGGCGGCAATATCAGTATTCTTTGCATTACCATCAATATGTTGCTCGACAATTTTTTGGTGGCTACTCACCTGCTTATACTCAACAACATAACTTTCGACACCTATTATTACTAGCGGTAGCGATGTATCTGTTTTGCTGGCAATTATACTATCAAGTAATTTGAAGAATCGTTTTCGCTGATCATCCTCTACCTCTCGCGGAGCTCCACCGTGTCCGTGGAATATACCAGGAGCCGTACCGGTATTTGGTTGGCGAACGCGGACGCCGCGAGGCTGGATTTTATTTATATGCATCTCATCAATTTGAAATGCTGTTTCAGGATCAGTTGGCAATTCAATAGTACTCTCTTCTAGGGAGTACATTGACCCGTGATAGATCTTCGGTTCATGCACCGACAGCGCTAAAACAGTGTACTCTTGGTTCTCTTCGGCCTGAGTTAGTAGCGGCAGGACGTAGAACTGATCACTGACCGCACAGAATTCATCGACTGTGACTGAAAGATTAAAGAACTCTTGCACATCTTTAGAGAAGAACATTGCTAACCCTTCGTGTTGATGACGCCAAAACTCCTGATCATCAAGAAGACCTTCAAAAAAGGCAGTAGCTTCCTTTTGGAAAGCATGGTCGATATCCTGCTCTTTCATCTGGCTTTCGATCTCACGGATAAGGTTCTTATATCGTGTATGGTCCTCTTGCATATGCGGTGGCGAGGATGTTCGGTGTGTTGGCATAAAGAGACTGATGGCTGGTGCTGATTGTTTGCTCATCAACTCTTTTACGTTATCTGCGGTAATAAATTTCACTGATGTCCTCCTTTAGATTAATGACCTTCAGGTGCTTTCTATTGTATGGACAACAAAAGCTAAAAACCGTGAAATATATCACAGATTTGTTACAACAATGGGCAGATAATACTGTTCATAACATTAAGTTGGAGGAACCATACATGGACTCATTAGAACACGGTCTGAGAAGACTGATAGAAGTCACCCTCGCATGGGTACCACTGCTGATTGGCGCATTACTGATCCTGATCATTGGTGCAATGGTAGCAAGTGCCATAAGTAAGGGAGTCCGTAAACTACTAAATTCAATGGGTTTAACTGAGCGCCTTTACGGTGGTCAAGGCGGCTCATTCATTGAAAAGGCCGTACCTGATCCAGAACGATTGGTTGCTAAGGTTGTGTACTGGGCAATTATGCTTGGTGTCATTTCGCTTGCAGTATTCGTCCTTGGCATCCCAGGTCTTACCGCCTTTGTTGGTGCGATTTACAGCTACCTACCAAACATACTTGCTGCATTAGTTATCTTTCTTGTTGCCGGTGCTGTTGCTGGTGGTGTTAGTGGTTTCGCACTTCGCGCCCTTGGTGACACTGCAACTGGTAAACTAGTTGGTACTGTTGTTCCTGTCATCGTGATGGGTATTGCAACATTCATGATTCTTGATCAGTTAATGATTGCCGAAACGATCATTACCATTACCTACGCCGCTCTTATCGGTGGTGCAGCACTTGGTCTTGCCCTGGCCTTTGGTCTTGGTGGCCGAGACGTTGCCGCTCGTATGCTTGAGGGTGCGTACCAGAAGGGTATGGAATCACGTGATCAAGCTCGTGCTGATATGCAAGCTGCGAAAGCTCGTACACAGGACGCAGCTCAGTCTGTGGTTAACAACGCCCGTCGTCGTCGCTAAACTCATTTAGCAGAACAAACTAAAGCCCCCGCTACTCACTTAGCGGGGGCTTTGTTATTGCCTGATTACGACAGCTTCACCGAAGAGCTTTTTTAGGCGAGCCTCGACTCCGCCAGGTTGCCTACCCAGGGCAGCGCATATATCGGGGAGACTTGTACCCTGATCAAAAAGTGCACGTAGTTGCTCTTCATCTTCTGCCTTC
>PJQJ01000002.1:27188-34761 GCA_002861585.1 Candidatus Saccharimonadota bacterium
GTCGCCTTTTCTTTCTGCTCAGTAGAGCGTTTTGATGCATTCTCTGCTAAATGGGCAAATCGAGTGGCATCAGTTTCGGATTTCGCCCGTAAAACCTTATCGATCTCTAAGGCTTCGCTACTAACCTTTAATGCCATGCGGTTGATACCGACCAGACTTAGCGTCTCAAGGCTCCTCACGCGTGATAACGCCACATAACCCATACCCTCCACAAATGCGCGGCGAAGGTCAATACGGGCGGCGTCAAGCGTCATTCCTTGGCTTTTATGAACGGTAATCGCCCAGGCTAAACGCAGTGGAATCTGAATCAACGATGCCCGCTTTTTATCACCGTCACGCAGCTCCCAACTTTCAGGAAGCATGGTAATGACTCGTCCGTTTTGCAGCTTTACAATTGGATAATTCGTCTTGTCCTCAAAATCAACCACCGTCCCCAGAGATCCATTGACGAACCGCTTTTCTGGGCTGTTCTTTATACACATAACAAGGGCACCCCTTTTGACAGTCAGCACTTCCGGCGCTAAACAGGATCGCTTTAGCGTTTCGACGTAATTTGACTTGCCCGTTGTCAGCATTTGGTATGAGTATTCGTCTCCGTGAATCTGCTCAAGCTTTGCGTTGTTGATGGTATCGACATTGATATTCGTCGTATGAAGTTCCGTCACTGGACCATCGCCTAAGTCGGCCTGCTGTCGCTCTAATAGAAGCTCCGCATGATGACGCCGAATATCCCCGGCTCGCAGAGCATTCAGCACACCCAAAAAAGTATCATCATCCTGACGATGCTGTTCGCTTAAGTAACAGACTACTGGATTAAGCTGCTGCCATACATCTGAATTAACGATAAAGCCACCACTCTTACTATCGGCTCTGTTTACTGGAGGCAGCTGAAAAAAGTCTCCACACAGGATTATCTGTAGACCACCAAATGGTTCATTGTTGCCTCGAACATCGCGAGCGATAGCATCTATCATGTCCAGCCGGTAATCATGCAGCATCGATATCTCATCAATGATAAGAACATCCGTATTCTCGATGGTCTCACGACGCGACTTACTTAAACCCTCGCTAAACCGCGGTGGCAGCTCATCATGGATGCCCATTCCGCTCCATGCATGAATTGTTGATCCACCTAAATGTGTTGCCGCAAGTCCCGTCGTTGCCGTTACGGAAACCGCCTTCCCTTGCTTTTTGGAAAGGCGAATAAACTCGTTTAATACGAAGGTTTTACCTGAGCCAGCGGGACCAGTCAGCATGACATTTTCGCCGGATAACATTATTTCAAGTGCAAGTAATTGATTCATTCTTATTGTATAAAATCGCCCTTATAAGCAAGGGCGATGAGCAGACGATATTATAACGGCTGCTTTACTGTTTAAACGTATCCTTAACGGCAGTGATATTCTCATCGGCAAGTGATCTGATCTCTGTACCAGTTTGAACAACCTCTTCACTTACCTGTGTTACCGTTTCGGTCACGACTGATTGCGCTTCTTGCAGTGTACTCTTTACCTCTGCAATCGGCTGCGTAACTTCATTAACAAGCGATCGTAAATCACCAAATAACCCCATTTTGACTCCTTTACTCCTATTGTAACGAAGCTGATCATGAGGAGTAAAGCTCCTTCGGTGCTGTAATTTTTAAATACGAAGGAAAAAGTAATATTTTTAACAGTTAGCTGAAGGCTCTACCGTTAGCATTAGTACTATCATCATTTGCTTAACACAGGGGATACAATAATGAAAAAACAGATCAAAGGTACAACAATGAGCATTCACCAAATGAGCAAAGAAGGCATCGACGCGCTTCAGAGCAAGCTTAAGTCACTGCAAGACGAATACCGTGAGCGCACCATTAAACTACGTGAACTCAAAGAGCAGCGAGCAGAAGGCGACAATTCCGATGGCATTATGTGGGTGCAGCATATTAGTAACGTACAGCTTCTAGAGAGTAAGATCGAAGAGATCAAAGCTGCCCTTTCCCGCGTTAAACCCCTTAGTAAAAAGCAGCACGCTAAGTTTGTGCAACTTGGATCTCGGGTATACCTGCTTAATAAAGAGGGTACGAAGCTTAGCTACGTCATTGTTGATTCACTCGAAGCAGATCCACTTGAAGGTAAGATTTCTGACGCCTCTCCGCTTGGACGAGTCCTAATGGGTAAAACCCTTAAAGAGCAGATCGAGCTAACCGCTCCATCAAAGCGCATACGACCTCAGTTGTTCCAGCTAATCGGTATTGAGTAGTTATCCGATCCGATCGGAAAACCAAAAACACCCCACCTACATGGTTGGGGTGTTTTTTATTGATTAAATATAGGTATTATAGTCAAAAATAGAATAAACCCACGTGAGTGGGCCTATTCTACAGCTTACTTTCTACAAGGCGTGAGCTTTACTACTGGTTTTGCGGTGTGGTAGTGCCACCGTTTGTGTCTGTGTCATTCTCATCGACACCATCAGGACCTTGATCAAGGTTTTGTGCTCCTTCTCGAACACCATCTTCGGCATTCTGAGCACCATCCTGAACGGCTTCTTGAGTTTGTTGTCCAGACTCCTGTACCTGCTGCTGGATGCGGTCTTCCAGATCTGGCCCGGTACGGTTGTACGTTACCCAACTTAATGCTAAGGCGATAATAGCAATTATTAATGCTATCCATGCAATTACTCCGCTTCCGCGATCGCGCATCACATGCTCCTTTTGTCTTTATTAGGTCTGGATCAAGAATACTAAAAGCTAAATGTTGCTTCTGTGAGAAAACTAACAAAAACGATGTAAGGTACGTTACTGTTACCATAAGCGTTATTTTATACACTAGTAATAACATCGAAGGAGGAAAGAAGATGAGACAACAACGCAATAAGAATACACTCTCGACCATTCCTAATTACGATTCGACATACCGCTTACACGAAAGAGAGATGGATCAGTTTTTACGACGAATTAACCGACCAAGCCACGCTGAATTACTTAACAGTATTGCAATGGATTACGAGACTCTCTAGCTGATACGACGAAAAAGATAGAATAAAACCACTTTTTTAGAGAGTGGTTTTATTCTTTTTATGCTATAATTTTAGCAAAATGACAAAAACAAATATTATTTATAAAAAGCTTCTGTTCGTGATAGCTCCGCTAGCTATCGCTGGACTCATCCTCACCGCTCTAAGCCCAAACGGTTCCTCCTCGGAAGTACCTACAATTAGTAATTCCCCTTCTGAAACTCGAGCAGTCGGCCAGAGACAGAGCAACCAAACAAACGCGCAACCTCCCACTGCTAAGAAGACCGAAGCACAACCGGGTAGCAGGGCTACAACCTCTAGCGAAAGTACAAGCGAAGTCGTGAAGACTAATAAGGTCATAGCCAGTAAAACCATCCAGTCTAACGGCAAAGAATACCCTCTTCGACAGTACCAGCCCCTCTTGGTACCAAATGATCCGAAAGCAACACAGTGGTGGACAACCAGCACGGAATTGCCTAATGCATGGGATATTCAAGCAGGTGGCACTCCTACAACCGTTGCAGTAATAGATACTGGTTTTAGCCTTAATCACGAAGAACTCAATGGTCGTTGGTTCAAAAACACAGGAGAAGAAGGCACCGCCAGCCTTCAGGGTTCAAGTCAGCTTAACTGTTCGGACCGGCAATTATCACTCGATGCCTCGTGCAACATGATTGATGATAATTATGACACCGTTGTTGATAACGAGACTGGCTTTGCTGATCGAGAGAACCCCTCTCTGCGTAACTGTAGCGATAGAGGATTACCCCTCAATAAGGCATGCAACCTAATGGACGATGACAGCAATGGGTATATTGATGATGTGAGTGGCTGGGACTTTGCTAACTTTGATCCGTCCGTCCAAGCCGGACAGACTAACCCTACCGGTCCAGGCACGACCCACGGAACCATGGTGTCGGGTGTCCTAGCGGCCACTGGAAACAATGGCGTCGGTATTGCCGGTGTTAACTGGTCAACCAGAGTCCTCCCGATTCAGGCACTCGATGATGATAGTTACGGCGACACATTAACAGTTGCTCGTTCTGTTCGTTATGCTGCTGATATGAAGAGTGATGTTATCAGCCTAAGTCTCGGTACGTACGGCGAAGATCCCTACTTACGTGAAGCCATTATGTACGCCATCGAAAAGGGCAGCATTGTTGTTGCTGCATCCGGTAACGACGGTTGTGACTGTGTCGTCTACCCTGCTCGTTATCCAGAAGTGATTGCAGTTGGTGCAATCAGTCAAAATGGTGAGCGCTCAAGCTTTAGCAATTACGGAACCAGCCTAGATATCGTCGCACCTGGCGATACGATGCTCACTAGCACCTGGAGCAACCAATCTCCAACAAATGCCTACACGACAGTCGCAGGAACTTCTTTCGCCACACCATATATCAGTGGGTTGCTATCTCTAGCGCTGAGCCACCAACCACAAGCGACAGACAACGAAGTAGTTGCTGCCCTGCTTAGCTCGGCAGATCATCGCGGCCTTAGCACAGCATCACCACACTCACCACTAATTGGCTACGGTTATGCCAATGCCGGACGAGCAATGCAGCGAGTCTCTCGCCCGTTGTCTAGCGCTGTAGAGTGGCGGTTTAGCCCAGTAACCTCGCATGATAGCCTCGGATCGCTCCGAGTTCGGCAGTGCCGAGTGGATGAGCATCCAATCATGCCAGTCTTTGAAATTCGTTCTTCCGCACCAAGTGCTCAAAAAGCTGGCGCTCTCTATACAATCAGTAATCTACAAGCTGCACAAGCACGCCTTGCTGGATTGGGTGTCAGTACACTAACGCACGCCTGTGTTAGCCTCCCAACGGACACAGCCCAGACTATACGCCAGATCAACTTACCAACAGAGATCCGATAACAACTCGCCTAGATAAGTGGAATGATCCCAGGGGTTCTGCCACTGCCTGAGCCGCTACCGTTACCGCCGCCATTTCCTGATCCTGAATTTTGCTGAGGCTGTGTTGGGGCGGGCGGTGTCGTTGGAGTCGTTGGAGCGGTCGGTTCGGTAAGGGTGTCCTCTTCCTGGTCGTCCTGATCCTCCTGGTCCTCTTGATTAGGCAGTCGCTCTCCTCCTCGTCGAGGAGTTGGGGTTGGTGTTGGGGTTGGTGTGCGCTCTTCTTTTTTCTCTTCTGGCTTCTCCTCTTTCTTTGGAGCTTCACAGCGACCAGACGGAGCAGTACCCGTAATAAAGAATTCATTATAGACACCATCAAACATCTGATTTGCACGAAGACCGTTCGAGCGGCAGATCATAGCCCTCTCGACACCACTTGGCTGTCGAAACTCTTCATTTGGCATATCGGCTAAAATGCGCTGCATAGTACCGCGCCAAATTGGACCAGCAAACCCTGAACCACCACCAGACATAACAGTATTATCATTATTACCCACCCAAACACCTACCGTGAGGCCAGGTGTATAACCGATTGTCCAAGCATCTTTATTCTCATCGGTTGTACCAGTTTTAACGGCAACATCTTTACCGGCGATATTGAGGGCGCTACCGAAGGTAGGTGCACGGGCCGCATTGTCAGACAAGATGTCAGATATCAGGAATGACGCTTGCTCACTCTGTACCCGTTTTGATGAAGAGTCAGACGTAAATATTGTTTGATCATACTTATTCTTAATGTCGAGGATCATGACAGGATCAAATTGATTACCAGCATTTGCAAAAGCCGCATATGCGTTAGTCATATCAAGTAATCGTGCTTCACCCGATCCCAGGGCAAGTGGTAAACCATAGTCACGATCGTCTTTGATAGTCTCGATGCCCATGCGCTGTGCGACATCGATAGATTCATCAACACCTAATTCTTCCATGACATCCACAGAAGGAATATTTAGTGATTGGCCAAGAGCGTTGCGAATCGTAATGTCGCCACGGTAACGAAAGTCATAGTTTTCAGGTTTATAAGAACCATATGATTTTGACTTATCCTCCATAATAGTTGCAGGAGTAATCAGACGCTGGGCAAGGGCCTCTGTGTAGTAGATTGGCTTGAAGCTTGAGCCGGGCTGTCGAGGGGTGATAGCCATGTTAACCTTACCGAAGTCTGGATCATTGAAATCGGCACTACCAATAAGGGCTTTAAGCTGGCCGGTTTTAGGGTCAATTGCAACAAGGCTTGCATTCGAGCCGCCAGCGCGTCGGTTGGCCGGCATACGATCAGCCATTGCCTGTTCGGCTTTCGCCTGCCAATCAAGATTCAAGCTGGTTGTGACCTTATAGCCAGAACGAGCAACTCGCTCTTCACCGTATCGTTCGTTCAGCTCGCTAATAACCATCTGAACAAAATGAGGTGCCTTAGTATCAGTCTGCTCAGCAGGGGCATACGCAAGCTCCACTGCTTCTGTTGCCTTCTTTTCGGCTTCAGTAATAGAACCCTCCTCAACCATTCGCTTCAAAACGACGCCCTGGCGCTCTTTCGCAAGCTCTGGATCACCAGAAATTGGCGAATAGGCACTTGGCGCTGGCAGAACACCGATAAGCATCGCGCTCTCCGCAAGCGTCAGTTCGGACGTGGTCTTATTAAAGTACGTCTTCGCCGCCTCTTCTATACCAAAGGCATTCTCTCCGTAATAGACGGAGTTTAGGTACATCTCTAAAATTTTATCTTTGTCGTACTGACGATCGACAGCAATGGAAATAGATAGTTCTTGATACTTACGCAGGAAGCTTTTTTCGTTTGAAAGCAGTGTATTCTTCACTAGCTGCTGGGTTAGCGTTGAACCACCGTAGCGAGTCGCATCACGGTTAAGAATATTACTGTAGAGTGCACCCAAAATACCCCTAATCGAGAATCCATTGTGCTCGTAGAAGTTTTTGTCCTCACTTGCAATAACCGCTTTTTCCAAGTGGTCAGGAATTTCACTAAGGGGAATGTTTTTAACCGTCTTCGATCGTCCTGAGCTGTAGATCTCTTGCCCATTTTGATCAACCAACACAATACCAGTGTTATTACGGTTCATGAGTCGTTCTGGGTCAGCAATATCACGTGCAAAATAGGCGTAGGTTGCCAGCGGCAGAACAACGCCAATAATAAATGATGGTATGAGAATAATCGCCAGTTTCTGCTTGATAGTTAAACCGGCGAATTTGCGCCAAAAAGAACGCAACCAAAAAATCGGATTAAAATGTCGAATCGCTTTCATAAGTCTCTTCCCCACCGGCTATTAATACTAGAATCAGGACCAAAATCCCTTGTCACTGGTTACTATAATACAATAATTCATTAGATAAGTCTATGAATTATCAGCTACAAAATTGCATTAAATCAGCATTTACCAGCTGGTCGCACGCGGTGCGCCTTCTTGATATCCTGCAGCAGATTGGATACCAATAACGGCATTCTTATGCAGCTCTTCTAGGCTTCGAGCACCTTCGTACGTACAGGCACTTCTCACCCCAGCAATAATATGATCAACAATATCTTCAACACCCGGCATATCAGGATTAATGAACATTCGGGAGGTGCTGATTCCCTCTTCGAATAGCTCCTTTCGAGCGAGATCAAATGCCGCCTCACCACTGCTGCGGCCCTTTACGGCACGACGT
>PJQJ01000002.1:34902-48384 GCA_002861585.1 Candidatus Saccharimonadota bacterium
GGATGACGAACACCGCCGTCGGCCCATACATGAGCACCCAGTTTTCGAGCTTCAGCTGCACATTCTACGACGGCAGAAAATTGCGGCCTTCCAACGCCTGTCATCATACGAGTCGTACACATAGCCCCCGGCCCAACACCGACTTTGACAATCGAAGCACCTGCCTCAATCAATTCTCGTGTGGCCGCTGCCGTGACAACATTGCCTGCAACGAGCGGCACAGAACCATCAACAGAGCGGGCAGCTCTGATGGCTTCTATCATCTTCGATTGATGTCCATGAGCCGTATCCAGTACCAATATATCTGCTCCGAGTGCCAAAACTTGCTCGGTCTTCTTAGCGACATCTCCGTTCACGCCAATTGCCACTGCGACCTTTAGCTTGCCTCCGCTATCCAGTGCTGGCGTGTAAATTGCTGAGCGAAGGGCGCCCTTTGCACTCATGACACCTACCAGCTTCCCCCTCCTGGTGACCGGTGCAATTCGTAAATGATGCTTATCGAGAAAATCAAATATTTCTTGCGGAGAGAGACCTTCCTCGACGCAAACAACATTGCTGCTTGCGGCATCGAGTAGCGGTGTGAATAGGTCACGTCCAGCAGCATCGCGCTCGGTAAACATACCGATTGGCTGGTTCTTTTCGTTGACTATAACCACCGCGCCATGAGCACGTTTATGAATAAGGCTCATTGCATCGCGCACCGTATGCTGGGCGGTTAAGATAATAGGCGTTTCGTATTGAACGTGAGCCTCTTTAATGTAGTTGATTGTTTCTTTGAGCGACTGGAGGGGAATATCTTGCGGCAACACCGTTATACCGCCGCGGCGAGCTACTGTTTCAGCCATGCGCTTACCAGCGACTGCCATCATATTCGCAACGACAATCGGAATGGTCGCACCACTACCATCATTCGTACCAAGATTAACGTCAAATCGAGAATTAACATCTGTCTTTTGCGGAACTAAAAACACGTCATTGTACGTCAGGTCGTACTGTGGTTTTAAACCATTCAGAAACTGCATAATTCCTCCGTAAGCGTTATGAGCCTCACTCATTCTAATCTTGTCCCAGCGAAAGTCAACTACTAATTGAAATGTAAAAAAGGTAGGCTAACAGGACTTTAGAAGAGTGATAGATCCGCTTCATCTGCTCCAGAGTAAATAAAAAGAGGCCCTGTTTGAGGCCTCTCCTTATGTGTGAGTTACAGAGTTAACTAACTAAACTCGGTGAGCGCGGCCGTTGCCACGAAGTGCTTTAACGATTGCAAGCAGAATAACTGCGCCAAGAATCGCTACAAGCATACCGCCAATACTGAAGGTTTCAACATTGGTACCGGTGAGTGTGCGGTATAGGAAACCACCAATGAAGGCACCAATGATACCAACAATGATGTTACCGAGGGCACCCTGTTGAGCATTAGTCTTCATGATAATCGATGCGATCCAACCAGCAAATGCACCAAAGATGATCCACAAAATTACTTCTAACATTCTCTAAATCTCCTTTTATTGGTGATGACTCTATAATGCACCTTTATTGTTGTACATTCTGTGAAATTTCTTACTAAATAACAAAATATCAATATCATCAATAGGTAAAAGAAAAACGACACTGACCGCAAAAGTAGTGTCGTTTTTCTTCAAGAGCTTCTTAAGCTAGCTCTAGAATGTATTTGAAGGCACGAAAAGTATGCCGATGTATTACCACCAAGAGTTACAAAAATTACCGATAGTGATCAAGCTATCGAGCGTCTTCCCCTTAATGGCTTGTCTTATTATGCAGATAAACTTAAGGTTCATCTGTAAGAAATCTCACTAAGAATAAGCATTATCTTGCTATAGTAGAAGAAAGTATTGTTCGTGGTGTGTCGGGAAGTCTGGTCGACAAAATATAGTATTATTGGAGATTACCATTGCGAGCAACCATCCCATCGATAGTTAGGATCTTTATAAAAGATGAGACCGCCGGTGCAAAGTTAATCCTACTGGCGGCGCTACTGTCGCTAGCGATCGTCAACTCACCGCTTCGTTCTGTCTATTCGGAATTTTGGCACCTTCCCCTTAGTATAGGCCTCGGCGATTTCACTCTATCGCTTGATCTACGTCACTGGCTAAATGAAGCCCTCATGGCCTTCTTCTTTTTGGTGGTTGGGTTGGAAATAAAGCGCGAGCTGGTGAAGGGAGAGCTGCACAACTTGAAAGTAGCAGCCCTGCCTATAGGTGCCGCTGTTGGCGGTATGATACTACCAGCTCTTATCTATATAGCATTCAACCAAAACACAGAGACATTTCGGGGTTGGGGCATACCTATCGCCACTGATATTGCTTTTGCCGTAGCCGTACTCACCCTACTAGGGCATCGAGTGCCACTACCTTTAAAACTATTCCTGTTAACGCTGGCCATAGCGGATGATATCGGAGCCATTATTGTTATAGCTCTCTTTTATGCCGAAATTATTAATCATGCCTTCCTTCTTATTTCGGTCACCATTCTAACGGGCTTGGTGCTATTTCGAAATGTTCTTACAAACAGTATGTTACTACTGCTTAGCGTCAGTCTGATTTTATGGATTACAACTCATCTTTCTGGCATTCACGCCAGTATTGTCGGCGCTGCAGTCGGTCTACTTGTTCCTGTCACTAACGGTAGCGAAATCAGGACGATGGCTCCCCGGCTTGAAAGGCTCTTTCTTCCCTTTTCGACATTCGTTGTTCTGCCACTATTTGCATTTGCCAATGCGGGTGTTGTCCTGACGGGAACCGCTCTTATTACCAATCAATCGGTAATGATCGGTATAATCCTGGGACTTGTTCTTGGCAAAGCTATTGGTATTGCCGGAGCGTCCTGGTTGCTCGTAAGGCTTGGTATCGCACAGCTACCTCAAGGCACAAACTGGCGCCATATTATTGGCGTTGGTTTTATCGCTGGAATAGGTTTTACCGTATCGATCTTTATAACAGAATTAGCCTTCGTAGATACACCTCACTTAATCACAGCTGCAAAAGTAAGTATTTTTATTGCTTCAGCCCTTAGCGCATTACTAGGTATCCTTACCTTACTAGCAGCGTCCGTGACCAAAGAGACGCGGTCGAAGTTGCTGTAGTTCTCTAAACGAAAACCCCTCTTCCTGATATCAGAAAGTGGGGCTGGGCATAGAGAGCACCGTATCACTAGCGGGTAGTTTGCTGAGAAGTTTCTAGCGCGCGGTTAGCGTTACTCTGTGCCTCACCTGCTTTATCAAGAGCCCAAAGAGAGAGCGCAAGCGCAAGTACTGCTCCGGCCAGTGCGAGCCAGGAAAGCAACTTTGCTAATTGTGAGTTAGTGTGTGCGTCATGAACATCGCGACGTAAGTGATGTATACCGCCGTTGTTGTCGTAATCTTCTACTGCCATATCGGTAGTCTCCTTGTTATTGCTACATACACATCATCGCAAAGCAGAAGTACTTTGGCTGTTAAAATTATTACGGTTATTACTACTCTCGCTCTCCAAGTCTATACAGTTATGATTATCCAGAGTTTCATGAGTTGCTGATTTAGTAGCGACCAAATATGACTACTAGGCTGATAAACGCAGCAGATAGTGCAATTATTCGATATTTAGTAGTTGTTACGCGCTTTTTGTTTGCTACGTTTACCGACAAGACCAGTGAGCGAACGGCAAAGATCAATCCCGCTATTGCTAGCCACCAAAAGATTACCATCGAAATGAGTGAAAAGATGATTGCCGCTAATGAGAACTGTTCTAGTTCCCTTTTTGCTTTGATATCACTAATCTTGGAATTAATAGTTTTCATCTGATCATTATATAGAATTAGCCACTATTATGGCGCTGGAACACTTGAAAGAAATTTCAAGAACCGAACAACCGCCATACGCGGCGCACAGAGCAGGCTATGGCCTAGGATAATCATTATCACAGTCAGAATTATCCATATAACAAGCAGCTCTATAGTCATAAAGACTAAATACTCAGAAATAGGCGCGTTGATAATGAGATATTGCAAGAATATAAGTACGGCAAGCCACACAAGTCCTACGATCATCGTGGCATTGTCGGTGTTAGCTTTTTTTGTCTTATTTTTGGACTTGCCACAGATACACAGCTTTACTTGCCTGCTCTTCACTACCTATTTCTCCATTTATTGAAGTAATGCATTCCTACTGTGATAACTCCTCTTGTAGCCGCCTTTTGAGCAAAATATTTAACGACTGACTTAGCTCTGGCTATTCCTGGTTTCTTAGTAAGCGCTACTCTCGCCGACCTGTAGTTACGATTGTTTCCATACCATCGAACTGCCTTCGGCATGCCACCAAATGTCTTGCCCATGAATTGCACTTTTTTCAGGCTTACTAATGCCGCTCCGGTAGAAAATACTCCAGTCCTTACAGCGCTTGTAACGTTGCTTGTCCTGGCGTAAACCCCAAACCCGCTCATCACACCACCGGTAACAGCCACCGCTACAGTCGCAACCGCACAAGCTCCTGCAGTAGCAACGATACAGACACCCATTCCAACTGCCATGCCGGCATAAGCGATTACCTCACTGTACTTACCGATTCCCTTCGCAACGCCTTTGATGCTCATCTGTCCATCTAGGTCAAAATCATTTACTGGATCTGGGGGATAGACGTAGCTATTTTCAACGCCCCCCTCAATAGGGTCAACACTAAGGAAACGGCCAAGAATCGGTATATAGACACGAGCACCCATTTGAACAGGAGCAAGCTTCAGGGCGGATTCTGAAAACTTTTCGTGCTGACCAACCCATGCAAAGGAGGCGGTGCTACCTGCATTATTAGGAGCGAAGGTGCTTAGCAACTGACCGAAAGGATCATACAGATGATCAGCAGTCTTAATGCCATTAGCATTAGTCGTCGTCATAATGTCGCCGTGAGTATTAGGTAGTGAAAATACGCTTTTTTTAGCTAGCTCGGTCTCGGTTGGTCGAGTTGTTAACAGTACACCACCTGGTAATTGGAAGTACTTTTCAGTGATCTTCCATTCACTGTCTCGCGCGAAGTCGGGGGTGTCGCCGGAACCAGTGTAGCCATACCATAGTGCTTCTTTTTTAGTGCCATTTTCAGATACCCAACGCATTGTTATACGATCCTGAGCATCACGATTGTAACTAGTGGATAAAGCTCCCCAGTTCTGCCGTACTTCCCTATTACGGCCAGAGGCATCATAGAAGAACTCTGTAACAGTCGTACCGCCATCCCAGGTAGAGCCAAGCCGTGTCGTATTGCCATGGTCGTCATAGACGGGTGAGGCGATGTCTTTATCTGAACTCCATTCCAGTCTGTCGGCTTGGTCATAGCAGTAATTGGTTGTAGTCGTCGCGCCGTTAATTGTATGGCTCATTGAGGTTCTATTAGAATTTTTATGAGCATTAGGATTAGATGCCGCGCCAGTACAACTTGATGGCGTAAAGCCGTAACTAAACTGATGGGCTCCAATGGTAGCTGAAGTTAGACGTCCAGCTTTATCGTAACTGTAATCCTTGGTCTGCCCATTCTCGATACCGCTGACAATCTGTCCTGATTGACTACGAACTACTTGATCGCTAACCTTTGTAGTGCCATCACCAAGCGTATAGCTCAATCCAGTTGTGCGTCCGCTATCGTCTCGAGTAATAGCATCTAGTTTCTGCTGACCAGCTGTTGGATAGTCAACACGGCTAAGGCGGCCGAATTGGTCATACTGAGGCACTGCCACGATAGCTCCATCAATCTTTTGCTGAATAAGGCGATCGAATGAATCATATACAAACTCTTCTAGCGCCAGCGGACCAGTTCGTTTTACCAATCGCCCTAAGCTGTCGTAGTGATTTTGGGTTACATTATCAAATACATCTTTGTACTCTACCGTACGGCCTAGTAAATCGGTTGTCGACCTAATAGTGCCCTCAGCGTCAGTGGTGCTCACAGCTAATGGATTACCGTCGACTTTCCAATTATTTGTAATCGTCCTTCCAGCCCTATCACCACGCGCCGGTATTATTGTTTCAACCGTACGACCACGTGCATCGTATCGAGTACATGTCCATTGGTCGTTATTGTAACGAGTTGCGACAATCTGTCCTGATTCGTCATAGATAGTTTCAGAGCTACGGCCAGTTAGCGGACCGGTACCATCTGGATCAGCCTCAATTCTCCCCTTCAGCATGCCTGCTTGATTGAAAGCTTCTGTAATGTTTGAGGTACATGGATTGTCGCGAGTCTCTAATCCCCCATAGTGTAGATACGTTGTTGTACCACCACCAGGAAGGGTCTTTGTCTTTTGACGAAGGAAACCTTCGCCTGATTTTTCATGGGTATTAGTTGTGGAGTAGTTGAGTCCTGCCGGATCGATGGTAGTGCTCTTTACTAAGCCATATTCTGGCTTGTCGTAGGTCGTCTTAGTTTCAACCGTGCCGATCTTCTGGTTAGCATCATAAGACGTTTGGCTAGTGACAAGGCTATATGCAGGCGTAAAGTACTGAGCTACATCAGCTGTTTCTGTTTGATTTGGTGGGGTTACATAAAGCGTAAAGTTAGCATCACCCGTGCGGTGGTAATAATCAATCCGCACGCGATGAAGCGACTTGCCGACATTATTAAACGTAAATGTCGGATGACTACGCTGAGCACTATCACTCCAGCTATCGATCACTAATTTGTCATCAATCCACATTCGAACCCCATTGTCTGACCAGATTCTGAATGTGTAATTGCCATTTTCAGGCAGTGATAATTTACCAGTGGCCCTAAATCCCCAATCGGTACTAATACCATCTACGGGCGAATTAGCACCGAAGTAACGACTGACCTGAGTAGTATTAGTAGTACTTATATTTGTTGCATGCAGTAGTGGTGCACCAACAAGGCTTTTGCTGTTTGTACCATATTTTAGGTAGGTAACTGCCGGGCCCGTAATGCCTTCATCGTAACCAGTCTTTGTATGTGGGACCTTGTCGACATTTTGAACTGGTTTACCCTTAGCGTCAAACCATTCAGCCGGAGCGGGACCGTAGGAATCCGTTGGGCGATCGTCACTATCATATAATGTCGTTGACCGAAGTCCACTTGCATCAGTACTTGAGAGTAGTAAATCTTTTACCGGATCCCACTCATGCACTCCTGAAAGATTAGCCATATCAGTCTCTTTTGTAATGCGATGAAGGATATCGTAGTGGACGCGCTTACTAAAGCCATTTGGCTCAATACTGCCTTGAATGTGCATCTGCGAGTAACCAGCAGTGCCACTGGTAACGAGAGCATATCCAAGTAGCATCTCTTTATTGTGACCTTCGCAATTATCAAGGTTGGAATCAAAATGCTCATAACTACCAATGACCGTGCACCGATACACCGGAACTGTTGCAACCCTGTTGCTTGGTTGTGTGTAGATATGTCCTATCAGCCCTAAAACAGTCTGTCCTTCACAGGCAGGGTCGAATGAAGTAAATTCATCCCAGCTAATCTTACAGCTATAGAGTGGACGAGTGCCTGATTCAGCGTTTAGGAGAAGTCGACCGAGCGGACCCTCGACTCTATAACCACTTGGCATACCTGTGGTAGTAATAAAATGATCACCGTTCGTGGTACTGATGTATCGATTCAGTACCACAGAGTAAGCCGAATAATCAAAGGTATGACGCATACGGTTTGCACCATCGGTAGCGGCCGGTGCAGTAACAGCACTAACACGACCGAGTGCATCGTACTCTACTTGAGTTGTCGTAACTGTTTGATCAGCGTCAGTTCTAACACCAGCACTTAATGCATCATTAGCAATACTATCCCTCGCTCTTGTTATGCGACCAAATGAATCATATCTAAAGGTAGTTGATTCTTTATCTGGTTTTTCAACTAGTGCTAATCGGTTATTGAGATAATGCAACTTTGTAACATCACCGTCACTTGTCCTGAATGCACAGAGCATTCCTTCAGGGGCTTCGGAATAATCAGCCGCAACCGAACAGTTGCCGTCCTCATTGATACCTTTGTAGTGAAGCGTTGCATATCGTTTGGCGCTATCGATATTGTTCGGATCACTCATCGTTGCACCATCAGCGATCTTTTCTAATTTGGCTGGATTACCACTGTACTTGTACCGTAGTGCGGCTGGTTTACGATCATCTTGTGGTGTTGTTAATGAGATCAACTTACCCTCAACATCAAAGATATAGGTTCTGCCATCAACATCTTGAAGCGTGTACGTTTGATCGGCATTTTTAGATAGTGTTGCGTCCTCATTGACCGGTGGCTTGTAGCCCGTACCGTTCCAAGCATATTCGTGTGTTTGACCGTCAGAATCATAAAGGATGGCGCTGCCTGAGGTTGGCTGCAAGCGCTCGTACGCTACATCTCCATCAGCATCTGCACTCAACGTCCAGCCTTCTGGTAGTGGTTGTGTCTTACTCTTAAGCCATGAAGCCGGAACGGTTTGTGCTGGTATTATCTGTTGGCCATTCGCCTTTGCTTCAACCAATAGATTAATCGATGCCCCGACCGCCTGTTCAAAATATTCGACTGTTATTGGTATTTGCTGGCCCTTTTTAAACGTCTTAGGAGAAGTACTCCATAGTGTCGCCGCCTGTGCCGTCCATGAATCAAGTACTGTTTCATCAGCACCAAAGAGACCGGTTCCTACCTTAATACGAATTCCATCGTCTGTTGTTGCGCCAAACGTGTAGTCTCCATCAGCCGGTGCGGTAATATATCCTTTCCAGCGCACCATAAAGTTATCACCCTGCAATCCGGCGGCAGGACCACCGCTTCCCCAGTTAAAGTTAACTTGGCTGTCATTGCGGACCATCATGAGACGCATGGGATCGGTGTCATCAGCAGGGAATTTATGACTACCATCATCGGTGTAGTATCGACCTGTTAGCCCATTGTTCTGTGATACCGATTTCACACCGGTTTGCAGCCACTCTGGTGACACAACCTGCTCGCTTAGGACCTGCTTTCCGTCTAACGAAGCTTTCACGAATAGTTTGCTATAGGCAGTCCAAGTACCCTCAACGTAATCAACCCTTATCGGAACAGTCTGTCCAGCCTCTAGTGCGATGGAGGATCCATAGCAGATACCACTGTAACAACCCCCACTATAAACCTGCTGATTATTTATCCAGGTTGTCATCCCGTCATCATTACTGCCACCAAAGGTATATGTACCCTTTACAGGTGCCGTAAAGAAGCCGGTCCATCGTGCCGAAAAGTTATCATCAGGAACGATGCCCGCCGCTGGAGATCCCAAGCTCCAATCAAATTCAACATTTCTATCGGTTCGTGATAAGACAGCCGGTCCTGTAAACGTCGTATTGTTGAAGTATTCCCCAACCAATCCTTTACGAGAACGCGCCGGCGAATTGTAATCAAAGTTAAGTCCAATACTGCCACCAAGAGCATTCATTGTATGCGTGCCGCTGCTGGTGCTGGCATTTCCAGTGGCTAGATTGATATCGATTGGTCCTACTGTGTCATATGCCTGCGTGCCGTCCTTGCCGGTTCGTAAATCAACACGGAACGAGCGAACCCAGTCAGGATTAGTCTGCGTGGCGCCTCTTGTGTAGGTGTGCCAATAGTACGTCGTACCATCTTGAAGCAGACCGTCAGGTATTGTCCACTGCGGGCTGTCAATCCATCCGGAATTTACTAATGCACCAGTCTCAGCGTCGGGGCTCGTCGCTACTCGGAAGTAGTACTGCACTTTATCGCCATCAGCATCACCAACAGGGTTAACCCGAAGACTCTGCTGAGTATCGACAGTGACCTGCTTATCTATTGGCTCGACTGGAGTCGCAATCGGAGTTGGAGTGTCGTATGTCACGTGCATACCAAGCTCCGTCGGCTCAAACTGCTTAAATGTTGTATATGGCACGTTCTCACCATTTAGGATAAACCAACCACCCCACTGGCCATTCTTCATCATCCAGTCAACGGTGTTGTAAACACTAATCCACTGTCCGGTACTTACAAGTCCGTATGGTGAGGCGCTTGCATCGTGATAACAATTAAACCCAAAACATGGTGCCCAAGATGTATTAAAGTAACGGTGTTCGTCCCCACCCGTCCAGTACTCGCGTTGCTTCTTTATAAGCTTTAGGTCCGCGCTCAGAAGTCTCTTGCCCTTTAGTTCATCAAAAGGAATCCTAAACATTGTTCGCCAATGTTTCCAACCATTATCGTACAGTGTTCCAGCATTCGGATCGCAGTAGCCACTATTACAGACATACCCATCTGATTTATATGCAATGAAGTTACCATATGTTCCACCTACGTCACGATAAAAAGACGGGTCAACTGCAATCGGGAAGCTATCCTTTGATAGATTCTTATACCATTCCGGTTCAAGTTGCAGACTAAGGGTGCTGTTTCTAACTGACCATTTAGCTCGCTGCTCGCTAATAACACCGCGCTTATTAACGCTCACACTAAGTGGTGCTAAAAAGAATTCACCGGCATCTATACCCTCTATCGCTAGAGCGCCATCGATAGTTGGATGTTTCAAGAGGGTAGTACCCTTTGAAACCGTGTAGACAAATGCACTAGGAGCAGTGCTATCTTTGAGAATCAACGTCTCCTTAAGCATATTACCGACTAACTCATACGTCACATCAACACTGGGCCATGCATCCTTGAAGGTAATAATCTCTTGATCATTAACTACTGATTTAACAGGCTTTACATTGCGAGCAAATTGCGGAGTGATTGTGAACTTTTTATCCTTAAACTGAACGTCTATGCCTTCTTCGAATGGTTTTATTTGAGTACTAACATCACCGGCTTTTGTTTTAAATGAAGCTGGCTTTTTTGTTAACGGATTAGAAACGACAGGTTCGTCTAGGAGTGGGCTTTTAGGAGTAAACTGCAAATCATCAGTAATCTCAGGTTTTAAATCGACCCATTTAGCGTCTTTCTTAAAGTGCTTAGGAATAATTGAGTATTCCATTGTTCGACTGCCGTCCCTGTTGACAAAGGTTTTGGTTGTTGCTGTACGCTTTTCAACTTCTTCACGCACACGTTCACGATTTGATTCCTTTGCCTTTGGTTCACCGGCAAGACTTGGCGATTCGTTAAGCGCAGCCTGCTCTTTTGCATCTGCGGCTGGAGCAAATTTCGGCTGCTCATCGCCACCAAGCGGTTTTGCATCCTTCTGCTTTTCACCCATCAGGGGCAGACCGAGTGCCGCAACGCTAACCGGTTGCAGTGCACTAAATGTGAGACAAAGGCATAAAAAAACCAGCATTGTTCGCTGGGCACCCTTGTTGACGCTCTTTTTGTTTAGGTTTTTTTGGTTCTTACTGAAAATGACAGAAAACGTTCTTTGCACGCGACACACTCCCCTAGTTGTCCTTTCAAAATATAAGAATAAGCATTGTTGTACAATAGTCATTTTTATAGATTTTTGCGACGCAACTGCAATAACAGATTGAGTGTTGTGGAAAAGTTTATTGTAATCAAGCTACAAAGTAAGTATCCCGCCAGCCGCGCGGAATACTTACTCCTTTCGCGGATGACGGGAATGATTATGCCAGAGGACCGGTTGGTCTACTCCGACTTGGCGAACGGCTCCACGTGCGCAGTGCCGTCCTTGCCAGCATCGCCAACGGCCTTCAGCAGGTCGATCAGCCACCGCAGCTCGGCCGGATCAGTGACTCGAGCGTGTGCGTTGAGGTCGACCCAGAAGAGATGGTGGTCGGCGTACTCCGCCTTGTTGCGCCGTTGTACGCCCGCCCCCGGATCGCGTGGGTCGAGGCTGTAGCTGAGGTACTGACGGACAGGACCGCGCTCGGGGCTGATGCCAGCGAAGTAGATCTCGCCCGGGCTGTAGCCTACCCGCCACGGCTCGTCGCCGACCTCGGCCAACGTGCCGCTGAATCCTCCCCACTGGTCCACGCCGGACTGCCGGAAAGTCTCCAGCAGCTCCGCTTCCAACACTTCGAGAGTTGCCACCTTGGCTCCTTCACTTGACGATCTGGACAAATACAACTATAAAATGTTTGCTATTTGTTTGCAAATGACTCTTGCTGATCAGCAATAAAGCTCTCTATCGCAACCAGTACGAGTATAACCAGTAGGTTTCCGCCGTATAACGAAGTGGCACGCCATTCATCGGAGAGTAGACCAGTAAGAAGGGGCGCTGTTGCCGCTACAATTAGCAGTAACCGTAGCCGCCATGAACTCCGCTTTACCAGAAGGATGCTGGCGGCAATCTGTACCCAAACAGTAGCTAAAAGAGTCAGCCCCACTATATTAGTAGAGACTGAATTAGGGTTGCCATTAAAATCAGTCGGACCAAGCGTCAACCAGGCACCGAGGGTCCAGTAGCCTCCGTACACTACCGACCAGACGCTAATAAGAATTGCTGGCGCTACACGCAGTAGATGCTTTACCATACAATTATTTTATCATTCTGTATTTCTAAAATTATTCGTCACCGACTTCGAGTAGCTCTAGGCCTTTAATCTTTGGCATCGCACTCTGCCCAACGTGGCCTTGCATACTACCAATAATATTTGCGGTGCCAAGTAGCAGCCGTTGTGCCTGCGCTTCGCGCTCGGCCCAAAACTTCGCATAGTAGGTGCGTTCTTTCGTGACTTGCAGGGTCATCTCCTGATACGTCTCGACCATGGCTTCGACCTGCTGCACAAATTCGTGACTCGTCACAAAGCTAAAGAGCGCATCGGCCTTGGTGCCTCGGTTCTGCGCCAGAGCTTTTTGCAGGCCAGCATCAAGAAGGCTTTTGCGAAGTAGCATTGCTAGGATAATTGCCATGTGCGGCTTACAGACCCACACTCCATTGAACATACCGATGTCTTCAGAGATCGTTTTAGGCATTACCTCAGTTACGATGATTGGAATATTCGCCTTTTCATTGCGCAGATCTTCCTTTAGTTTTGGCACCCAGCCATCAACCCAGTTTTTCGTACGCTTAATCTCCCATAACATGACACCACATTGTGTGCCGCGCGGGCTCCTAACGGCTTGGCGAATATCGCCACCGCGAGTTCCTTTTGCGATAGGGTTTACCTCGTCATCGCGAAATGTATTTGTAAGTTCAGTCTCGAGATCAAGCTCCATAATTTCACCCTGCAACTGCTGTGATCCTTGAGCGGCTTTACGCTGGGCTTCGTCCAGAGCCCTTTGCAGATCAGAAATCGTCTTATCACGGGCAGCTAAATTAAGCCGTTGTTTCTCGTCGGCCTCTTTGGTAGCAGCTTCGCGAATCTTACCCTCTTCTTCGGCGAGTTTCTTCTGCATCTCTAGCTGCACGTTCTCCTTGGCCCGGCGCTCCTCGCGAAGTTCTTGCATCAGCTCGCCTAGTTTTTCGCGAAGCTCTTTATTGGCCTCTTTTTCGCTGGCGGCGTCTTCTTGCAACCGTTTAACTGTGAGCTCCTGCTCGGACGCGGCCCTCTTTTGTACAGCCGCGGCTTCGGCTTCGATTCGTTTGCGGGCGATCTCCAGCTCCGCTTCGGCTTCTTTACGAGCTA
>PJQJ01000002.1:48421-49745 GCA_002861585.1 Candidatus Saccharimonadota bacterium
AATAGCAGCATCGGCCCGTTTTTTCGCTTCAGCCGCAGCTTCTTCACGTGCCTTTGCAAGCTCGGCCGCATGTTTTTCATGCTCGGCTGCGAGCACCGTCTTTTCGATATCCTTAGTCAGTGCCTCAGATAATTCGATCTCTTCACCGCATCTCGAACACGCAATAGTTCTCATAACACCCCAATCTTTTAGACTATAAGACAATAAGCTTTTACTCTATTTTACTCCTTTTTAGGGTGCATGTCAGGAAACAGCCGTTGTTATTTGTTCCGCTTACCGTCGTCTTCGGGATTTAGCAGTGACCAGATATTAAGACCTATAAGAATAGCTCCAACGATAAGCGAGTAGATGATGCCGCTCTGCTGGCCAGAAAATAGTACTTTCGAAACAATATAATCTGCCGTGAACTCAAACCCGGCGTTAAATATAACGTGCAGAATAATAAGCACAGCGATATGCAGCACGATCACGCCCACACCGATGCTGATAAAGGCAAAACGAGATTTGTATATTTTATGCATAAGTATAGTTATAAGCGATGGGGATAAAATAATAAAACTCTAAGTTGTGCGCCGGCACCCCGCTCCTGTTTGGGAAGCGGGGTGCCGGTCGATCTCGATGTGCATAGTAGCTCAGGCTATGAACCCGAGTGCCGCCCGGTTTCGCCCGAGGACTGCCGAGTACACAGTCAGGTCGTAGCCGTCTGTGACCTCCTCGTTACCCAGGCGGACACTCATGGTGATGAGCGTCCAACCACGACCGAGCTCCTCGTTGACCTTCATCTCGAACCGTGTAGCCGCATCTTCAAGCTTGACGGCCTTCTCGATGATGACCTGGACCTCGTCCACCTGGTTGAGCTGTGTGTCCGCCACCTTTTCCTCCACGTGTGCGGCTTGGCCTTGCACAGAGATTTCTCGGTTCTCTGCAACCGATTGTTCTATACTTTGTCATAATATTTTACGCAGGTCAATATAGTACTTCTTGACAAGCATTAGTGTCTATACTATAAGGAGTACAGGTTTACCACCCGAAACAGAGAGTAGGTGCCCGAACATGCCCATCGTCGTCTTGTCGGTCCGACCCGGCTTGCTGCCCAGTCCCCAGGATGCTCGGAGACCGGTCGACCGACTGATCCCAACGTATCAGCTGACGTACCACTTCAAGCAGATGCTGGCCGCGGCAGTGGTTCGAGTCCTCAACCAGGTCGACGGCGATTCGCTCACGATCGACCAGGTGTTCCTGAGGGTCGAGCTACTGCATCCATGGTGCGTGAACGCCAGTGACTACATGATCGACGTACAGCCCAAAGAGATCAAGGGCTGGT
>PJQJ01000002.1:50000-51543 GCA_002861585.1 Candidatus Saccharimonadota bacterium
TATTAGCAACTCGATTTTGACTCACTTCTTAGTGTTAGGGGTTATAATTCTTCTACTTTTGTCACTTCAAGCAAAGCAACGCCACCAAAAGCTCGAACAAGATCATTGTTATTTGCAATACCCATTGAACACTCGAAACCCATTACACCAAGGCTTTGACCTGGTTGATCTATTCCCATCATTGCGTGAGGCGTTAGGGCGGCATCAGATTGCATAATCAAGTAGGGCAGCCCTGCTTTCGTCTCTGAAGCCGAAAGTTGGTTACCCATATAGTTTTTATTTGTGTTGGTTTTGATTGTTTTATCCCAACCCATTACATATCCCAAAAAAGCCCTGCAATCAAAATCACCCCTACCTTCAACAAAGCACGCTTCACTAAAGGCGCTTAGCTTTAGAGCCATCTCCTCCGGTAGGGCTAGTTCAATTGCGCTATCTCCTTCATTGGGTAGCATGTGATGCTCAAATTCTAAAGGTGTGCTTCCAGGTAGCTGCAACCCTTTCACGACTTCAAATTCAAGCTTACTCGTACCAACACCAGGTTGGTGCATTTCACCAGCGTAATGACCGGTTCGTAGGGATACTGTTACCTCTGACATTATCTATATTATAACATTTTTTAAATAAAAATGCAATAATTCTGCTTCTATCATTAGACTACTAGCTACTCTTTTCGGTATTTAGAATTAAAACTTTGAGCTTGTACTCGTTTATTCGTCTACTCAACAAGGGTTAGATTAAAACCAAACTTCCTTGCTTCCTGTTTGTAAAATTCATTGTAAAGAATGACCCATTCAACTTCTTTTGGTTTTAAATAGTCCGGATATGTATCGGCTAAATCTCATAAACCTCGTGAATAGATTCTGCTCCTAAACCAACCACTTTGATTAGCTTAGGAACTGCCAGGAGGAGCGGCGTGTGACCGTCCTCCTGGAAGCCCTCTTGTCAAGGGTAGCTCTCCCGACGAATATCCTGCAGGATTTTGATCTCATCGATCATCTCCTGTCGGTTCATCCGTGAAGCTCGCCAGCGCAGGTAGCGGATTCTCGCCCAACATGCTGCTGCGAGCACCACCAGGACCACCACGTTGTACCACCAGTCACCGTACTTGCCGGTGATCAGGTTGTAGACGCAGAAGACCACCGCCATCAAGACCAGCAAGCCGGTGTCGGTCGACGGCTTGGTCATGATCCACTTGGATCGGATCTCGTCGTCGGTGAGCTGATTCATAGGCGTACTCAAAAGCTTGAGACGGTCGGGCATGTGATCCTCCAGGAGAGCGGGTCCGGTATCGATGATTAGACTACCTATACAAAAGGGCTTTCGGTGCTTCGGAGCTATGGGCTGCAACGAATTACATCCAATTAAATAATAGAAACTTATTTTAGTCAATTTGGTGCTTTTGTTGCTGGTTTGGATAATAAATGAAGAATAGCTAAATATGGAGACACCCTCAGTCGAGGGGCTCCTTTGGTGGGTGCTCTCCTCTCGTGAGGGTGTAGTTGAAGCCGCGCTCTACTGCGAGAGCTGCGGGATGTGCTTGCGG
>PJQJ01000002.1:51771-53151 GCA_002861585.1 Candidatus Saccharimonadota bacterium
ATAGGTTGTGCGCAAACTGTTCGCGGCTTATCTCCTTGTCAAAAAACTCCTCTGCACCACGACGCTCTAACAGCGCAACTGCCATCCTGTCTTGCAGGGCTTCATCAAATATTTGATTATGATCAATCTCTAGCTGGCGAACCAAACCTTCAAGCGTTGGCTGAATAATCTGGTATTTACCAACTGCGTTACTGGGGCTTCCCTTTGCCACGTAATCTCGCTGCCATGCTAATACTTCGCCAACTTTCATCTTCGTAAATTGAATGGTCGTATTGTTGGCATTACCGAAGTACGCATTGTAGTTGCCCTTACTCTCACCCCTTGCGATAGTATCCAGTAGTACGCTGTAGTCTCTCTTCATTTCAACTCCTTCTGTTATCATACCGACGCCACCAATCACAAGAAGCAAGGCGCCCAAAAGAATCACAGGGCGTTTGTTTCTCTTCCATAATAGACGCAAGCGCCGCAGTGTTTTGAGACGAAAAAGACCCTTTTTCCAAATTCTTTTCTTAATAATAGTGCCCTTATTACATTAAAAGATGTACCATTTCGGTCATATCTGTAAGGTGGTAGTGCTTATATAAGTGTGACTGATCGTGCCCGTTTGAGCAAGTGGCACAGAAACAAGATAACGGCATTTCTTAATGTTTCAAAAATGTCAGACCTCAATGCTGGAGAGGGCTACTTATATATGATGATGCCGATGACGATAGCCAGATACATAACCACACCAATCGAGTACGTCATAATTATTGGTTTTTCTTTATGCACTATTCCATACGCTAGCAGCAAGGCCGCGAATAGTACGTAATACGACCACGAAAACAGCGATACGCCGCTCGCATCTTTACCAACCCATATCTCCAAGACTTGCGGTACGGTTGCTAACCCATTTAAAAAACCAAATACGACCACCAATTTATCGAGCATGTTAACCCATCGATTAGGATGAGGATACTTCTGTCTTTGCTGGTGAACTCGTTTACGAATGTGTTGATGATGGTGCGGATGAGCCATTTTTTTAACCCTCAATCCTCAAACTTGCAATAGCTCCAAGAGGGCTACCACGAAAAGACGTCTTATGCCGATAGTTGTTTACTGTTTGATTGCGATTAGTCAAAAGTCGCACCACTCATCTTTCATGGTTTTACTTAAGCTTACTTTACCATAAGCATGTGTAGCGACAATAATTCTAACTATAGGGATTCAACGAAAGGATAATACCAAGACTATAATCTTCGGCTTTTAGTAAAGACTGCATTTTTAAACAAAAATAAGAGGCGCTTAAAGCGCCTCTTATGGAAGATTTGCACCCACAGATGTAACCTACTAACTAACAAACGAACTTTCGAACAAACGAACTATCGAACTTACTAACTC
>PJQJ01000022.1:0-3243 GCA_002861585.1 Candidatus Saccharimonadota bacterium
GTATGCATCAACTGAAACCTCTTCAGATCCTTGCAGATAACTATCAAGAATATACAGGCCAATATCTTTTATGTCAGGAAGGATTGTGTCCTCATTCAGCTGCGAAAGTTCTGCACGCGTTACTAATCGCATTAGACCTGACTCCCCTTCACCGACTTCGTGAGCGGGCGTTTGATCAGTTATAAAGGCATAAACGGTATCAGTATGAAAGTGATCATGATCAGAAAATTGATGTGTCATTTGACAGACAGGCTGTGGATGCAGGACAGAACTAGATAGTTCCATTAGCCGATCAGCCGGTTGCAATAATCGCAGTTGATCAAGCCTGTAGCCAGATTCCTCCTCAATTTCATGGGCAATTGCTTGCCACGGCGTTTCATGCAGCTCTACGTGACCGCCGAACTGGAACAAACGATTAAGTTTTCTATGCTCATGGAGCAGAATGCGAGGCTCAGGCCCATCAGTACGAATGATAAAAGCACTGACAGTTGCATCGTGTTGACCTGGTTCTTGGTGAATATGGGACATACCAACTATTATACAAATCTAAAAAACCCGAACCAAAAGATTCGGATTATTTATGGTGCGGATGAGAGGACTTGAACCTCCACGCCCCGAAGGGCACTAGCACCTGAAGCTAGCGCGTCTACCAATTCCGCCACATCCGCATATGATTGTGAACGTTTGCTTATTATAAATGCACCCTATCCAATAAGGCAATGGATTAAAAACGTGGGAGATGATCAGCTAAATGCTGAATAGAGTATTCATTACGTAACAGCCCTGTAAGATCTTTTAGTTCCGTGCCGGTCTTTACGCCTGGATTAAGTGTTTCGTACGGATCAAAGATTGTTTTTAACTGGCTAAAGAGTGTCATCATTTCTTCACCATGCTGTTTAGCGGCAAACGGAGCACGTAAACGGCCGTCGTTGTGCTCTGCAGCAATCGATCCGTGTAACTTTAGGACCATATCATAATATTCAGTCATTAATTTAAACACTTTTTGGCGGTCTCCAACCTTACCAAGATCAAGAAGTGGTTGCATGTGAAGATTTGCATTGCCTGCATGACCCCACAGCGCTACATCAAGCTGATACTTTTCAAGGAGCGCATACACGTTCTTTACATATTGCTGGAAGTACTCATGAGGAACGATACCATCTTCGATTATCGGCAAAGAAGATCGTGAATCTTCACTAAAATTAATAACGGCTGCGGCACTGTGCCGAATATTCCACAGGCGCTCCTGCTCTTCGTGATTGCTACTGTGTTTTACACGACTTGCGAGTTGCTCCAAAACCTTTAGTGCCTTTTTAGCGCCTTTGCGCCGTGCTTTTTCTTTAAGATCGTCGAATTCAACCAACAGGACAAGCGCTGGTAATTCATCACTCACAAGATCTTTTAGCTTATTGGGCTGCAATCGGTTTACGAATGCGAGCAGATTCTGGTCAACCATTTCAAGTGCGCTTGGTTGCAGCGGCAACAGGGCAGATATTGCATCATGAGCAGCATCGAGTGAGGCAAACTCTGCTACAACTAATTCTGTTTGTGGAGAATACGGCGATAAGCGGACAATTGCCTCAGTAACAATACCAAGTGTTCCCTGAGATCCGACCATCAGAGGAGTAAGATCAAACGAACCGTCTTTTCGCTTTACATCAGCTAAATCATAACCAGAGCTGTTCTTCGATACTGCCCTACTTTGAGCTGCATGCTGTATCAGTTCCCAGTTATCAGTAATAAGGCCATCTAGCTGACGATAAATTTCGCCCTCAAAAGTTGCAAGCCCCTTCTTCTTGTTGAGTTCGCGTTTACTTAACCTACCTGTGTAGATAATTTCGCCATTTGCTAAAACAACCTCTAGTTGATCAACCCATTCACGGGTTGAACCGTACTTTAGAGATTTTTCACCGGCTGAGTTATTAGCAACAGCGCCGCCGATCGTTGAATAATCGAGTGATGCCGGGTACGACGGTAAAAAGTAGCCATGCGTCTGGACAGTTTCTTGGAATGAACGAAACAGAGCACCTGGCTGTACTCTTGCCATCTTTGCTTTCGTATCCATCTCGAGCAAGCGATTCATATGAGCAGGAAAAACAAGAACAATACCCTTACCGATAGCTGCGCCGGTCTGATCAGTTCCTCGTCCTCGCGCTGTCATAGGTAGGATGTGCCCTTTTTCAGCAAGCTGCCAAGTAAAACGGGCTACCTTGCGCACATCATTTTTGTTCTTTGGATAAATTGCCATTACCGGAGGCACACGGAGGACACTTGCGTCAGTCGAAAAGTAGTCTCGAGCCTTGGCAGAAGTTAAGACTTCCCCATCAATATGTTCCTGTAAATACTGCGCAATTTTATTCATATGTTCTATTTTTGCCCCTAAAATCTTATCCTTCACTATACCATAAGCATGATTATCAATGCAGTACTTCAAAGCTGATTTAGGTTAGTTACATCTTGAGCAAAAAGAAAAACTCCAACCTTTTTGGTCAGAGTTTTTCTTTGGTGCACGAGAGAGGACTTGAACCTCCACGAGCGCAATGCTCACCAGCCCCTCAAGCTGACGCGTCTACCAATTCCGCCACTCGTGCAAGAGAATGTAACAATTGGTTACTGCAAGGGATTATAGCGGACAACAGAGTAAAAGTACAGTTTTGTCGACTACGGCGTCTGGTTCTCGACGTCCTGACTGACTGACCAGTACTGTACATTTCGGTAGCGATCAACCGCGTCAACCAATGATCCGCCCTCAAGTGCGCTGACTGTCGTTTTAGTCACGTAGTGAAGGTTTGGCTGGTAAAGTACAACCCCAGGAACATCCTCGAGCCACTGATCAACAAACGTCTTGTACTTTGCAGCGCGCAGATCCATTTCAAATCGGCTACGGGCACTATCGAGTGCATCGTCAGCTTTACCAGAATTATAATTAGCTAAATTCAATCCACGGGAGTTAGCCTGTGAGCTATGCCAGTACGCAAAGACATCCGGGTCACCACCAATTGCCAATTCATACAGCAGAACATCGTAGGATCGTGGTGCAATAATATCTTGCTGCACTTCTTCAGGATTAACTAAAACGGTCTGAACAGTGATACCAATTTTGTTCCAGTTTTCAGTTAGTTTTTCGACAACTTTGGGATAGTCGCCAGTCTTTACTGAAGCAATAGCGATACGCAGTGGTTGGCCACCCTTCGCGCGCTTTCCATCCTGACCACGTACCCAACCTGCATCATTGAGTGTCTT
>PJQJ01000022.1:3307-3465 GCA_002861585.1 Candidatus Saccharimonadota bacterium
GGTATCGGTGTATCCAAAGGAGTTGCACGACCACCGAGAGCACCGCTAATAATTGCATCACGATCAGTACTGAGTCGTAGGGCCTGACGAACTGCCTTGTCTGAAAGAGGGCCATCGTTGGTCTTAAAGATTGCCATAGCTGCATTATTAAGCGGAAC
>PJQJ01000022.1:3823-16303 GCA_002861585.1 Candidatus Saccharimonadota bacterium
ACATCTTTACTAGTAATAGGCGCTCCATCTTGCCACTTCAGATCATCCTTTAAAACGACCGTATACTGACGGCCATCTTCACTCACCTGCCATGACTCAGCAAGATCTGTCTTGAGAGCTCCAGATGCGTCATAGCTCAGCAGTCCTGAAAAGAGCAACTTGGAAGCTGATCGTTCGGGGTGTGTTGTGGCAAAGATTGGGTTAAGTGAATCCAGCTGACCGAGAACACCTTCAGCATAGGTGCCGCTTTCCGCAGCAGTAACGACTTGGTACGAACGTTGAATTGCTGCAGATTGTAAGACGAGGCTGCCAATTAGGACACCTACCAGCATTAACCATGCGAGCGCATGGCGACGCACTTCCTGGACGTTCTTCCATCGCTGGAAAATAAATTTATGGGCATGTCTAAGAGTCGCCGATTCTATCTTTTTAAGACGGCGTTGTACATGTTTGGATGAGCGAAGTCCTTCGAACCGTCGCTTCTGCTTTGGGGGTTCGTTGTTCATATGTGTTGCTTAAGACTTAAGCAATTATAAGACCGACTAATAGTGAGAGAACAAAGATGACGGCCACGACAATCGTTGCCTCAAAAAGGCTCTTGTCTGTTCCACGGCGAGTCGTAAAGAGCTCACCGGAAGCACCGAATCCAGCTCCAAGACTAGCGCCACGTGCCTGCAATAAGATGAATAAGACCATCAAAATAGCCGACACAATAGTAGTAATTTGTAATAATGTATTTGTCATTAACGTGATAACTCCCGAGAGTCTTTTAAATCGACGACTCCAGTTACTACATAGTTTACCAAGCTCATGATGATACCTGCAACTATTGCAGCACTAAAAGTCATATCTATCCCTGGAACAAGCATTAGCGACACCCATACCATAAAACCGTTTACCACCAGCATAAACAACCCAAGCGTCAACAGTATTGCCGGCAGAGACAGGATTATCACGATCGGTTTTAAGATGGTATTGACCAATGAAAAGATTAAGCCCGCCATCAAAAAGGTTAGAATCGTCTCTTCGCTTTGTAGCTGTGCACCAAAATTGCCAAGTAGCCGCACTGCGATCCAAAGACCAAATGAGTTTAGTATCCACCGAAGAATAAAAACAATAAACTGTCGTTTCATAGTAGCTGCTTTATTATACATTAGCGTTTTAAGCCAACCAAACGAGTAATTGCCTCTAGATCAGTCGGTAGATTAGCGGACATATTATGAGGACCGTCCTCTGTAATGAGAATAACGCTCTCTAGACGCATACCGAGCTGTTGCTTAGCGATATGAATGCTTGGTTCTACTGTCATAACCATGCCAGCCTCAAACGTTTCGATCTTACCCAGCGGATCATGAATATCGATACCAAGACCGTGACCTATGGCATTCGGGAAAAATGCCCTGATCTCCTCACGAGTCTTACCCTCAATGAGGCCTAACTTCACCAACTCATTACCCATTGCATCTTCCGTCTCGTTGAAATACTCCTCAACGGATTTACCAGGCTTTAGGAGTGATGCAGCGAAGTCGTGTACCTTTAAGACGGCATTATAGATGTCCATTTGATGCTTCGTGGGTTCTTTTGGCGGGATAGCACGAGCTAAATCAGCGCAGTACCGGCCATATCGAGCGCCCACATCAAACAGGAGCCATTCATCACGATTCAGCCTGTCATTGTTGGCAATATAATGAACGGTGTAGGCATTCTTTCCCCCGGCAATAATTGGAGTAAATGCATGCTCCTGTGCCCCTCGAATACGAAACTGCTTGGATAACTCCGCTTCAAAATCAAATTCGTGCTGATACTGCGGAAGATTAGCTAAGGCAACCTTGATGCCATCAATAGTAATATCAATTGCCCTTTGGATTGCGGCAATTTCTACCGGTTGCTTGATTCCGCGCAGTTTCGATAGTTCAGGCCGACAATCTAGTACTTCGCTAAATAACTCTTTTAGCTCGTTTACTAGCATTTCTGGAGCCGGATTAAGCTCGAAATCAAAGTACTCCTTTAGTTGTGTTTGCGGTAGCAAAGCGTAGACCCTTTGGTGCTGTTGCTGCAGCTGACGAGACAGTTCACTCCACTCGTTCTTGGTCATAATATGCTCAATGCCGCTAATGGCAGTTACTCTTTCAGGAGATAGGACGCCGTCCCACAGCTCACGAGTTTCGCGAACAACTGGTGCCACCAGATACTCCTTGCCCGCCCGACCATCAATAACTAAACGCCAACCAGGTTCATTGATTCCAGTAAGGTACCAAAAATTACTCTCCTGCTCAAATGGATACGGAACATCACGGCTTCGCTGTAGTTCAACATGGGCCGATAGTATAATCAGAGATTCAGGAAGCAGGGCCGAGAGCGCCTTGCGATTACCCCTAAAGAATGATGGGTCAAATTGCATAACCTTCTTATGCTACCATTTTAACTGCCGCCATGCAGCCACTGATAGAGCATTTTTCCTTTAGCTTTGCCAAGTGTTGCTTCAAGTTGCTCCCTATCGGCGGCACGAACGCCACGAGTACTGCCAAACACATTGATAAGTTTTTTACGCGTAATGGTACCAATACCAGGTACCTCATCAAGCTCGCTCTTTATCTGCTTTTGTCGCTTAAGGACTGTATGGTAACTAACTGCAAAGCGGTGTGATTCATCACGAATTCGTTGGAGCAGCTTAACGATATGTGATGAATGAGGTAAGTTTACCAAGGTAAAGTCATCACTGTACGTGACAAAGGGTTCAGCCATTGGATTTTTCTCTGTTGCCCAGGGTTTTAGCGCCTCATGCGACAGTGTTACATGTGACCTCGTATTGTGAATGACTATCTGTTCTTCACGTTTTGCCAAGCCAATAACAGGAATCCTTATCCCCTTTTCTTCGAGCGCTTCGATTGCTGCGCTCAACTGTCCCTTACCTCCATCAATGAGGAGTAGATCAGGCTTTGGCCAGTCTAAGTGCTTTCCGCTAAAACGTCGCAGCATTACTTCGCGCATATGACCAAAATCATTGTTGCCAGGCAGTTGCATCTTAAACTTACGATACTCGGATTTATGGGCAATACCATTGGTTGCCACAACCATGCTAGCAACATTGTTCGTTCCTGACATGTGACTAATATCGTATCCTTCAATACGCTTTGGCACTTCCGGCAGTGTTAGCAACCGCATCAAGCCGCTTAGTCCCTGATCTTTACTAAGATCCATAAACTCTTCATCTCGAAAGATTATCTGATTTTGAAGCTGCTTTAGGTTTGATATTCGGTTACGAAGTTTTGCAGCATCTTCAAACCGCGTCTCTTTAGCCGCTTGTTTCATGTCTGACTCAAGCTCACGAAGAATTTTTACCCGATCACCAGTAAGATATCGAACCAGTTTTCGAAGGGTGTCTTTATACTCTTTGCTAGTAATGCGCTGCGCTTCGACGCCCGGGCAGAGACCTATGTGATAATGCAGGCAGAGGCGGTTGGGCATTATTTCATGTGTTGAGTATGGAAATGTTTTGCGAAGAAAACGCAGGGCTCGCTTGATTGCCCTTCCATTATGATAGGGTCCAAAGTATTCAGCTCCATCATCAAGTGGATAGCGCGTAAACGATATACATGGATAGGGATCCTGCATGTTCAGGCGAATGTAAATCTGCGACTTATCATCACGCAGCAAGACATTGTAGCGCGGCTTGTAGCGCTTAATCATTTCGCTCTCTAAAAAGAGTGCATCCAGCTCTGTTTCGACAGTGATCCAATCAATATCATCAATTTCAGCCACTAGCGCATCGGTCTTTGCATCGGCAGCTCTTCCCTTCTGAAAGTACTGACGGACGCGGTTTTTCAGGACAGCTGCTTTTCCAACATAAATAATCTCCCCCGATGCACTCTTGTGAAAGTACACCCCGGGTTGAGCAGGAAGCGTCTTTAATTTGGCAGAAATCTTATCATTCACTGCTTTTATTATACCGTTTATGTTGTATGAATACTGTTAGCTGGCGTGAGATGGTGCTAAAAAGGCCTTCTGGCAGCTATCGGAGCAGGTGTAATCCTGCTTTGCGCAATCCTTACAGACAAGTACTAACTTATTGCACGCCATGTTTGCGCAGTTTTCATAATTACTTGTCGGGTGATGACATTCTCGGCACTGTGCTATATCTTTTGATTTGTCAGAAAAACGAGTTGTCATACGATCATCAAAGACATAGAGCGCGCCTTCCCATAAGCCTTCGTCGCCGTATGTCTCTCCGTATTTCACAATACCGCCATCAATCTGATAGACCTCTTTGAAACCGCGTTTCTTCATGATCGAGCTGAGGATTTCACAGCGGATACCGCCGGTGCAGTACGTCACAATCGGTTTATCCTTCAAAGCATCGTACTTTGGATCTTCGATCTCTTTGATAAAATCATGCGATGTCTCGACGTCTGGCACGATGGCATTCTTAAACTTACCAATTTCAGCCTCGTGTTTGTTGCGGCCATCAAAGAAGACCACATCATCGCCGCGCTCTTTCACGAGTTCATGTACCTGTTTTGGCGTAAGATGCTTACCGCCGCCGACAACCCCATTCTCATCGACTTGAAGTTCATCAGGGGCACCAAAAGAGACAATCTCTGAACGTACTTTTACGCTAAGGCGCGGAAAATCATCACGTCCACCGTCTGACCACTTAAAGACTGTGCCCTTAAATGGTGCGTAGCTTCGTGTCTGTTTGACGTACTCCTTCAGATCGTCAATATCACCACCAACCGTACCATTAAGACCGTGTTTAGATAATAAAATACGGCCCTTTAGATTGAGCTTTTCGCAGAGCGCCTTCTGCCAGAGCTTGGTTGCTTCTGGATCTGACAGCGGGGCAAACTTATAATAAAGAATAATTTTTTGCATCGACATATATTATATCGTAAAATAGATAGAACATAATGCTTATCCATACAATTCTCACACTTTTATTTCCTCGGTTGGCACCTCAACCCATTCCAGTACGAAACAAGCGTGCCGAGCGTCGCTAGTGAAAGGGGTCGTCACCAGACAAATCCTTACCCAGTATTGGCGGGAGGTACGAAAGTACCCATTATTTTGGGTACCCCTCATCATCCTGGTGCCGCTTGGTGTTTTTACAAATGGCTATGCTCAACCCTACATTGTTGCGGAAGCGATTGACACCCTAACGACGCAGGATGTCACTCGTGCAGAAATAGTTGACGTTTTTGGACGTGCAGTTATCCTCTTTGTTATTACCGCTATTATTGGCGAATTGATTGTGTGGCGATTGATAGTTTGGCTCTTATGGAACCTAGAGAAACGAGTTGTATTTGATCTATATCAGCGAAACTTCAGCCTGCTAGCAAATCAGAGTGCTCGCTTTCATTCCGATAGATTTGGCGGATCGCTTGTTGCTCAGGTGAATAAGTATGTAACGAGCTACAACAATCTCGCACATACATTTACGTATAATATCTTGCCGCTTTCAAGTTCGCTTGTCTTTACGTTTGCCATTCTTACCCCACGAGTGCCACAGTTTTCGGCCGTCTTAGCCCTTGTAGCAGCTATATTTGCGACATTTACGCTACTGAGTTATAAGAGGATTCGCACCCTCAATGAAGAAGAAAGCGTCACAAATAATAAGTTAAGTGGCCTTGTTGCCGATATGATCACTAATATCCTTGCCGTGAAGAGCTTCGGTCAGGAAAAAAACGAACTGCAGCAGTTTGAGATTGCTAATCGTAAGGCGCAGCGAGCAACAACTAATCTGCTTAACGCCACCATCATGCGAGAGTTCTTCTTTGGACTTATCCTCGTCTGCCTTAGCATTGGCATGTTCATAATTTTGGTTAGCGGACCGGCGTATTTTGGTATCACAATTGGAACGCTAGTGCTTATGTCTACCTATAGTTTTGCAATGCTCAACCGGTTGCTTGGTTTTAATTCGATTGTCCGTGACGTCAACAAGGCTCTCGGTAATGCTGGACCCATGGCAGAGATTATTGCCAGCAAAATTGAGGTCGCCGACCCTATACAGCCGGTGCCTATCACCATTACTAAGGGCAGGATACAGTTTAAAGACGTTCGTTTTGCTCATCCTGATGCCAAAAAAGATATTCTATTTGAAAACTTTAACGTAACTATCAAAGCTGGTGAAAAAGTAGGCCTTGTTGGACACTCCGGCTCCGGCAAAACAACACTGACGAAGCTGCTACTGCGCTTTATGGACGTCGATCACGGATCAATCACAGTTGATGGTCAGGACATAACAAAATTATGCCAATCTGAGCTACGGCAGCACATTGCCTACGTTCCACAGGAGCCACTCCTCTTTCATCGCAGTATCGAGGAAAACATTGCCTATGGTAAATCTGGAGCTAGCTACGAAGAGATTATTGAAGCTGCTAAACGTGCATATGCATTAGACTTTATTGAACGATTGCCACAAGGACTAGGAACGATTGTTGGTGAGCGTGGCGTCAAGTTATCCGGTGGTCAAAGACAGCGTATTGCCATCGCACGAGCTCTTATTAAAGATGCCCCGATTCTCGTGCTTGATGAAGCAACAAGCGCATTAGATAGTCAGAGTGAACGACTTATTCAGGATGCACTCGAGGAACTAATGAAGGGCCGCACGGCAATTGTGATTGCTCATCGTCTTAGTACTATCCAAAAGATGGATCGAATTATCGTGCTTGAGGACGGCCGTATAATCGAACAGGGAAAGCATGAAGAGCTGATAGCGAAGGGTGGGTCCTATGCAGAACTTTGGAAACACCAATCTGGTGGAATTATAGAAGAATAAAAAAAGAGAACTTGTCATTATCAGACAAGTCCTCTTTTGTATAAAACTACTGTTACTTCTGCTGAGTATCTTTGTGATCAGTACTTGCAGCTTCGTTTTGGCTTGTATTATCAGTATCCTCACCGTTCACAGATTCAACATTCGCCACGTCTTCAGGTTCTGCATCACCACCAGCTGCTTCGTTAGCAGCCTGCAGTGCACTTGGCTCGTAGACGCTTGCCACAACAAGCTCAGTAACACTGTGTGATTCTTCATCTGCATCAGTTGATTGGTTTGCACTGTTATCAACAAGCTCAACCTTTTCTGGCAATGTGAGGTCTGCGACAGTAAGGCGGTCACCTGCTTCTGCAAGATCGGCAATCGATACTTCTAGTGCATCAGGAAGGTTAGCTGGAAATGCTTTAACCAGAACTGAGTCGAGAGCCTGCAGCACGATCAATCCTGTTTTTTCAGCCGCACTCTCACCAACGCCAACCAGCCTAATAGGCACTTCGGCTTCTACCGTCTCGTTCTGCTTAACGGCATGGAACGATACGTGTCGGACACGTCGCTTCACAGGATCAAGATCAATATCTTTAATCATGGCTATGCGGGCTTTACCGTCAACCTTTAAGTAGACAGGGTGGTGCTTTCCAGCATCTTTGCAAACTTTTTCAACAACCGGTGCTGGCGCCATAACGCTTATTGGGTCAATGCCACTACCATATACGATGGCTGGGATAATACCCTCTTTTCGCAACTTAGCAACTTTCTTGCCATGAACGTCACGCTTTTGTAAATCTAGATTAATTTTGTCTCCCATATCTCTCCTTTCGATGTTAGGATACTTGTTCGGAGAACATTAACTATTATATCAGAGTGTCTATTGCTGTTGTGTTAGAATAGTCACATATGATTCCAGGTTTTGAACTAATTGATTTTATTCGTATTTTTGGTTTGTTAGGTGTCGCTATTGTTGTATTTGCCGAATCGGGCTTATTGATCGGGTTCTTTTTGCCCGGAGACAGCCTTCTCTTTACAACCGGTCTTTTAGCACAGCAAGGCGTCTTTGGTGGCCTTAGTATCCATCTTATTGCTGGCACGCTTTTTATTGCTGCTGCTGCTGGCGATAGCGTCGGCTACGCTTTTGGAAACAAGGTAGGCCGTAAAATTTTCAAGCGCAAGGAATCACTCCTCTTCCATCCACAAAATCTTGTAAAAGCCGAGGAGTTTTATGAAAAGCACGGACCTAAAACAATTGTCATTGCTCGATTTGTACCTGTTGTCCGTACCTTTGCACCGATAATTGCTGGTGTCGGTAGCATGAGGTACAGCACCTTCATTATGTTTAATCTCGTCGGTGCTTTTATGTGGGCAGTCGGCTTAACATACTTAGGTTACTTTGTCGGTTCATGGTTCGAAGCACGCGGTGTCGATATTGACCATTATTTATTGCCAATTATCGCCCTAATTATTCTGCTCTCGATCCTGCCACCGCTCTATCACACATTCAAAGAGAAGAAACAGCGCGATGCTTTTATTACCTTCGCCAAGGCTCAATTGGTTCAATTAAAGAAACGCTTCTTAAAGTAGCGGCTTTAGATACTTGCCGGTATAGGATGATCCATTTGCGGCAATAGATTCAGGCGTACCAGTTGCAACAACTTGACCACCGCCTTCACCACCCTCTGGACCCATATCGATAATGTGGTCGGCGCATTTAATAACATCCAAATTGTGCTCAATGATAACCATGCTGTTACCCGTACTAACAAGTGCCTGCAGGACATGGAGTAGTTTCTTTACGTCAGCACTATGGAGGCCGGTTGTCGGTTCATCAAGAATATAGAGCGTCTTACCGGTCGGACGACGCGAGAGTTCAGTTGCGAGCTTTACACGCTGCGCCTCACCACCGCTTAGCGTCGTTGCTGGCTGGCCTAGACGAATATAACCAAGCCCAACCTCCACCAACGTATCCATTTTGCGAGCAATAGCAGGAATATTAGCAAAAAATTCAGCCGCTTGTTCAACTGTCATATCTAACACATCAGCAATTGTCCTATCTTTGAACTTGATCTCTAGAGCCTCGCGGTTATAGCGCTTCCCCTTGCAGACCTCACACGTAACGTAGACGTCTGGAAGAAAATGCATTTCAATCTTGATAACACCATCGCCCTGACAGTTCTCGCAGCGACCACCCTTCACGTTGAAACTAAAACGTCCGGCTTTATAACCGCGAATATTAGCTTCGGGGGTATTAGTGAAGAGCTCACGAATTGGAGTAAAAACACCGGTGTAGGTTGCTGGGTTTGAGCGCGGTGTTCGACCTATTGGTGATTGGTCTATAATGATCACCTTATCAAGCTGCTCAATGCCCTCAATTGCATCATGTCGGCCAGGTACTTCTTGTGCACGGTGCAAGCGATGCGACAACTCTTTAGCGAGAATATCATTAACCAGTGTTGATTTACCCGAGCCGCTAACGCCTGAGACAACGGTCAGCTGGCCAAGTGGAATATCGACAGTGACATCTTTTAAATTATGTTCTTTTGCCCCTACAATTTGTAAAGTCTTACCATTTCCCTTACGACGAGTCTTCGGTACTTCAATAGATTCGCTGCCGCTTAAAAAGCGTCCTGTAATACTGTTAGCGTCCCTACCGACTTCTGCAGGCGTACCGGCTGATACGACTTCACCACCGTGAATTCCGGCACCAGGACCGATATCAAGCAGATAATCAGCTGCTCGAATCGTATCTTCATCGTGCTCGACAACAATAACGGTATTACCAAGATTACGCAGATGTTTTAGCGTCGCTATTAGTCGGTCATTATCCCGTTGGTGCAACCCGATCGACGGCTCATCAAGCACATACAGCACACCCTGCAAACCTGATCCAATCTGCGTTGCTAATCGGATTCGCTGTGCCTCGCCACCACTCAGGGTATTAGCGCTTCGGCTTAGCTCGAGGTAACTAAGGCCAACATCATGCAAGAAGGTTAATCGGGCGGAAATTTCACGCAGGATTTGATGAGCAATAAAGAGCTCTTGTTTGCTTAGCTTCAGGCCATTCGTAAATAGATCAAGAGCATCATCAACGCCGAGAGTACAGATATCCATAATATTAAGGCCATGCAGCTTTACCGCCAGAGCTTCCGGTTTTAGCCGTGCACCACCACAAGCATGACATTCACGTTCACGCATAAACCGCTCAATATCGCGACGCATGAAGTCACTATCAGTCTCTTTGTGACGGCGTTCCAAATTAGGTATAACGCCTTCATAGGTCGTATCGAAACTTCTGCCATAGCCAAGTGATACACTGTAGCGCTGGTGAGATGAGCCATATAAAATAATATCTTTTGCTGCTTGCGATAACTCCTTAACGGGAACATTAAGACTAAAGCCATTATTTTGAGCAACAGCGGTTAGTTTCTTTAACCACCAGGCATCCGAGTTAACTCGGTTATACGGACGAATTGCTCCTTCGGCGATAGTCAGGTTACCGTTAAAGACAAGATCGGGATCGACCTCTAGTCGGCTACCGAGACCGGTACAAACCGGACAGGCACCATGCGGGGAATTAAAGCTAAACAAGCGGGGTGCTAATTCAGGAATCATAATATTCGGATGATCAACACAGGCATACCGCTGCGAATACAGCTGCTCGGCTTCGGCATCGACATCGACAATCATAACGGTACCATCACCTAGATCAAGTGACTGCTCAACTGATTGCGTTATACGGCTAACAGCCTCTTCATTATTGACCACTCGATCGACAACGATTTCAATTGAGTGTTTCTTCTTTTTATCCAGCTCAGGGAACTCATCGAGAGCGTACACAATGCCATCAACACGCGCACGAGCAAAACCTAAACGCTGAAACTGCTCTGGGATGTGCGCATGCTCACCTTTTTTGTCTATTACAATAGGCGCAAGGATCATTAATCGAGCATTCTGAGAGTAGCTGAGTACTTCATCAACAATAGCTTGCGGTGTACGACGAACAACCTCTTTACTACAGACGGGACAGTGCGGTACGCCAATACGAGCAAATAGGAGGCGCAGATAATCATACATTTCCGTGACGGTCGCTACTGTCGAACGAGGATTGCGGCTGGTTGATTTTTGATCAATACTGATTGCTGGACTAAGGCCGTCAATCTGATCAACGTCAGGCTTTTCCATGAGCCCCAAGAATTGACGTGCATACGAGCTAAGACTCTCGACATATCGGCGCTGTCCCTCGGCATAAATAGTATCGAATGCCAAACTAGATTTACCCGAACCACTGAGACCGGTAATAACAACAAGTTTGTCACGAGGTATCGTGACATCAATATTCTTTAGGTTATGCTCCCTCGCACCTCGAACAACAATATTTTCAGCCATTCCTCCAATTATACCATTTTCTGGACTATTTGTCCCTGAATGAGGGTATACTAAGAGCTATATGAATAAGCTTAAAAAGACATGGAAACAGGTACCTGCTATCATCCGAAAACCATTCGTGCTACTTGTAGGCGTACCGATGATTATTGCCGCTCCTCTGCTCGGCTGGTTGCCTGGTCCTGGCGGAATACCATTGTTTTTACTTGGCATTGCAATTCTATCAACTGAATTTCCATGGGCCGAAAAGGTACGAGATAAGGTTATGAATCTTCTTAAATGGTTCTTCCGGTATATCAAGGAGTACCCAGTTTCAGGAACTCTCCTTATCCTTCTAGTGGCTGGCAGCTTTCTTATTATTAGCTATCGGCTCTCCCAGCACATTCTTAAATAAGCATAAGAAATACTTAATGTAAAATATACTTGTAATTACTGCATTATTGTGCTATTGTTTGTTTAATTACATTTGGTTCGTTAAGGATACAGGAGAGAAAAAGTGCAGCGATATTTAATCGGTATTCTTGCTATTTGGGTTTTAGGATATGTTTTATACAATGTTGGTATTGCCGTCGCTGATGCGATTTTAATGTTCTTATTTATAGGTGTTCTACCCGGTACGACTATCGAAATCCCTGCTATTTCATTAATGATTGTCTACCTAATAATTGCAGCTATGGGTATCAAGTTTATCCTTTCTCAGAACCTCTTTATTGGTGAGAAAAGCTTTAAGACTAACCTTGAAGAGCCTGCCCTTATTTCACCAATCAAGACAAAGAAAATTGCTCGAGCAGCGCGAAAACAACAGTTCTCAACTGCTGCTAAAATGACTAAGCGGGTTGTTGCAGCATCAACCGCCAAAGCTTCTTCGGTAAAGCAACAAATTACCCAAGCAAAAGCATCCTAGTCAACTGGTACAATACTCTCAGCCCACAATTGCAGTTCCTCTAGGAGGAACTGTTTTTCTTCTGCCTCAGGACTCTTAGCGATCTGTTCCAGTTGCTTTAGAAAGTTCGGTAAGTCGCCCTTGAGGCGCTCAGCTCGATAGGTTTCCCACTCTTCACGCTCCGAACTAGTGAGGACTGATGAAAAGTTACGTGCTTTATATCGCACTAGCATACTAGAAAGCCTTGAATCGCTAAATTTGGGATCAAAACCCTTAAGCTCTTCCCTTTTAGCCGCCCTGACCGCTGACATCTTAGGCTTATCTTTATTATCGACAAAACCATCGTACAACTGACCATCGCAATCATCAGATGTAGCAAACTCAGGACGAAGCTTAAAGGCTTCACTTAAAGCCTTAACAAAGGCAGGGTTCTTTCGTAGAATATGCACGT
>PJQJ01000022.1:16383-17313 GCA_002861585.1 Candidatus Saccharimonadota bacterium
TTGTTGTACGCAAGCTCCTTCACTGGCACAGGTACATATCCATCTTTTTGCTTATCTTCCCATGAAGCAAACAAGACACGTGCTAATTCTTGAGCTGTCTTACCTATATACGGCGTTGGATCATGCCGAAGATCATACACAAGGACACATCCGAAACGAGAACTTTCCGCTAAAGGATACGCAATTGTCGTCTTTTGATACTCAGAGGCATAACGTCCACTGGCGTAGATAAATGGCTGTGGTTTTTCAACGGTAACTAGTTCTTTAATTTTATTCTTATCGCGCATACTTAACATGTACTCAAAGAGCTTTGGCTGCCTCTCTTTTATCAGCTTTGCGACCGCAATAAGCGCCTCAACGTCACTAAGGGCATCATGGGCTTTAAAATGATCGATGCCGTTTACACCAGTGATAAGTTCAAGCCTGTTAGTAGGTCGGCCCTGGTCGTCTACCGGCCATTCAATTCCTTCTGGGCGTAGAGCACGCGTAAGGCGTACAACATCAAGCAAGTCCCAACGACTCCGTCCATTTAACCAACACCATTCGTACGGATCATAAAAATTGCGATAAAAAGTATAGCGCATAAACTCATCATCAAAACGGACGCTATTAAAGCCCACCATAATGGTGCCCTCGGTGCATATTTGCTCATGGACAATCCTGCAAAATTCAGCCTCGGAGTAGCCCTCTTCTTGAGTCTGTTGCGGTGTAATGCCGGTCACCATTATTGCAGCCGGATCTGGTAGGACATCGTCGTTTAGGGCAACTTTGATATCTATCGGGTCACCTATAGGGTTGAGGTTCATATCAGTCCGTTGACCGGCAAATTGCATGATACGATGACGTTTTGGATCAAGGCCGCTGGTTTCAAGGTCATAAAAAAAGAATGTCTGCTGCACTGTCATATATCTAGCATACCTGAAAAAACAA
>PJQJ01000022.1:17321-18772 GCA_002861585.1 Candidatus Saccharimonadota bacterium
CCGCTACGGTGGTATTCTTTTAGGCTTAGGATGTTAAGTTGGGTCGGACGGAGTGCTGTTTTTGCACTCCGGACGAGCGCTGCGGCACTCAGTGCGAAACAGATTATGAATTTCAAAAGTAGTACAGGTTAGATTAGTTGGGTGAGCGGGGGCTGGACGCACGAAGCGCTCAGCCCCCGCTCGTTGCCCCGCTGGTACTCAGTGCGCGCGGGACGCGGTGATCACCATGCACTGGGACCGGTTGACGAGCGGACCGTCGAAGCGCCCACCGTGGAAGTGGGAGCCGCCGCGGGTCCAGACCTTCACGCACCCGTAGAACGGACCTTGGACACGCTGCTTGTAGTGCACCAGCTCCGTGTCGCCGAGGTCGACGACCGGCGAACCGTCGGCACTCACGGAGACGACCGTCTCGTTGGCTCCGAGCTGCTGGTCGAGCGGGGTGTTGCTGGACGTACCCGTGGGGAGCGCCAGCAGCGCGACACCCACACTCGAAGTTGCGAGCGCAGACATCACGAGCTGACGCACCGATGCGGTACGAGCGAACATTGCGTACTCCATACTCCCGGAAACGGACGTTCCGATGGAGCAGTAAAGACTCACCCATCTGAGTGCTTAGTGCTCTATCGGAAAACTAATCTAACCTGTCAATGTACGACCAGGAGCATTGCTTCGACTGGACGTAAAGACTAATTTATCAACTATAGCCATTAACTACAATGATGACAGTGAATTTAACATCATATTTTTGCTACTTTGGCTATTATCTTTCGTTTTATTGATAAAACAAAAAAATCACCTTTGCGGTGACCTGTATCAAGGTTTGATTATGACAGATTAGGAAGTTTGCGACCGCTGAGGCGGTGCGAAGAGTTAGCTCGTCGTGTTGACGGCAGGGACCACTGTCGATGGGTCCTTGTCCTCTCCGCACCGCCTGGGTGCAGCAGTTGAAGTTGGGTAGACTCTGGATGGATGCAGTCTTGCGATCGCTAGACGAATCCACTCGTAAACATTCGAGTGGCACCCCCTTCCGAGGTGATCCCGTTGAGAGTTTGGCTTCGAGGCTGCAGAGCGGGTTGGGTCAGGTGAAGCCGCTCGTGTACGTAGTGTACACTCTGTTGCTTCACACTCCTTTCGGCGCTAGTTTGGATTCACGATGTTGGATGGCGGCTGACAGCTAAAGTTCAGCTGAACAGCCCGGCGACCAGTGTGTGTTTCCGAAGTTGCAGTGCCTGTATGAAGTTGTCGTGGTAACCGGTAGGCTCCCCAGCGCGCAGATTGCTCTGCCTTCTGGTTAAGCCCGGTTGAGGGGCGTTGTGCCCAAGCGACTAACGGTAACTCCCTATATTAGCAGAGTGTGTCGCTATACCTCTATTCCGGTTGATCAGCGCAGGTTCCGAAGAACCTAGGGTCTGAACTTCATCGTTCCTCTCACCGGTTGTAGGTGGACAGGA
>PJQJ01000022.1:19295-19434 GCA_002861585.1 Candidatus Saccharimonadota bacterium
GCTATCTATAGAGCAGCAGGCTAAGAAGCGTACTATATCATCGTAGCTTCGCATGAACAACCGCTCTAAATGATCATTTTGCTCAAGCATTAAGACAAAAGAATTCCCAAACCAGCCAAATTCTTTCGCTGTGAAAGAC
>PJQJ01000022.1:19936-21370 GCA_002861585.1 Candidatus Saccharimonadota bacterium
GCGACCATCTTCATGATAGACTTTCCATGCATCAGCATGCTGATCGGTCGTTAGTCCGATAACAGGAATACCCTCATCTTCCTCTTCAGTTACTGCCGCCTCTGCTTCACGAACAGCCTTCACTAGAGAAGCCGTTTTACGGAGTAATTCTAAAATACCGGTACGAGCAGCTGATGAGATAGCAACTACTTCTGTGCCTTCCGGAACGATAGAAACAAGCTTCTGTTTTTGATCATTAATGAGCTCATCATCCAAGCCTTCAATCTTTGTCAGGGCAACAATCCTTGGACGAGTCGCCAGAGTATCACTATGAGCAGCGAGTTCATTTGTAATAGTCTTGTATGCAGTAACGACGTCCTCTTCATAGACATCTATAAGATGCAGTAGGACAGCTGTGCGCTCGACATGTCGCAGAAATGCATCGCCGAGGCCCTTTCCTTCGCTTGCACCTTCAATAAGTCCTGGAATATCAGCAATCAGAAGGCTGGTATTATTAACGTCGGCAACGCCAAGGTTAGGCGTTAGGGTTGTAAAAGGATAATCTGCAATCTCTGGCTTCGCGTTACTGACGACACTCAAAAAGGTAGATTTTCCTGCATTTGGAAAGCCGACAAGTCCGACGTCAGCTAATAGACGTAGCTCAAGTACTAGCTCAAACGCATCACCCTGCTCTCCGAGCTCAGCAACACGAGGCGCTTGGCGAGTAGAACTTTTGAAGTGAGCGTTACCAAAACCACCATCACCACCTTTAGCAATAACAATCTTATCGCCATGATGCAACATATCTGCAACGAGAGTTCCCTCTTTCATAGCAACCGTACCAACAGGGACTTTAATAATGAAGTCAGCACCATTGCGACCATGCATACGGCGCTTACCGCCCCTTTGGCCATCCTCGGCCTTTAGTTCTTGTTTATAGCGAAAGTTTACGAGAGTGTTAATGTTTTCATCGGCTTGAAGAATAACGTGACCACCTCGGCCTCCGTCACCACCATCTGGACCACCCTTATCAACATATTTTTCATGACGAAAACTAACGGCTCCATCGCCGCCATTTCCTGCTTGAATTGCTACCGTGACTTTATCTACAAACATTGTGTAATTACTATTATACCTTATAAAACGAGCCTCAGTAAAAGTTGAGGCTCGTTTTTATTAACTTTTTGATTGTTTAGTGAATGTAACTGTATGATCCTACTTCACCAGCAGAGACAGTTCGTGTTGAAATGATGTTCCATCCGGCATAGTTCATCTCTGAGATAAAGATACTACCGTCAGGGTTAACACGCTCAACGATGGCTACGTGACCATATGGCGGTGCTGAGTATGGATCGTGCAGCACTGCTCCTGGAGCTGGCGTTCGGTTAACGTTGTAACCAGCTGATGCAGCGAAGCTCTTCCAGGTGATTGCATCACCCCAGAAGCTTCCAACTG
>PJQJ01000022.1:21580-25228 GCA_002861585.1 Candidatus Saccharimonadota bacterium
GCCCAGATAGCTCAGCATCATTGTACGTGACGATACGATCTTTATCGGCCTTATACTTTTCTGCTAGTCGCTCAGGTGTATCACCAGTCTGTACAGTATAGACAACTCCGGTAATACCAGGAATTTCTAAGACCTTACCAGGACTGATCGCATCGCTTGAAAGGCTGTTTGACCAACGAATAGTATCTTCTGATACACCGTACTTAGCGGCGATCGAAGCGACCGTATCACCAGCTACAGCAGTATGTGTTTTGATACCACGGTGTGAACCACCTGATTGAACAATCTGCGGTTTAGAAAGAAGGTTTTCATCAACTTGAGCTAGTTGATTACGAGCATTAAGTGAGATTGATAGGTTAGCAACATTAGTTGCTACTGCCAAATCTGCCGTTTGCGCAGCGGTTGCTGCTAGTTCAGCCGCGGCAATTTGATCGATGGATGGTTTAGCATCTGCTAGGGCAGCTCGTGAAAGGCCTTGTGCGCCCTCCTCTACAGGAGCTTGGTAGCCAACAGACACTATACTTAGGATTAGTGCGAAAACTGCAATGTATGAAACATATGCGGATAGCTTTGAGCTACGAGTTTTAGAGTTAGAACCAAACGCGCTTAAGCGAGTTGGTTTTTTAATAGCTACATTCGGAGCAGATAACTGCGTAGAACGTGATTGGGCGTTGCCCGTAATGCTATTGGTACTAATGTTCGTCTCCGTGCAGTCTGTTTCCAGACCGCGCTTCCGCTACTTTGTCTTTCTTCTTGCCTCTTTTTTAAGACGCAAGAACAGGATGGTGTCGACCTTTACGCTTGTAATTATTTACTTCGTATCCGTACGACATTTCCCGGAAGGTCGTTGCAATAACCGATTCCACCCTTGTGTTTGTTTTGTATATGAAACACTTAGTCGGCACTCACAACGTACGCTCTTATTGTAGCAAGTATTGCTATTTCAGTCAATTTATTATGTAGCGATACTAACAGGGGTTAGAACAGTTCACACAACTTAATGCAGTACGTCTTTGTGTTTTTTTCGTGCTCTTCAAGGGTCGTAGCAAAGTAGGTTTTGCCATCGTCTCCAGAGACGAAGTACAAGAATTCTCCTGGCGCAGGAGCCGCAACAGCATCGATTGCGCTAAAATTAAAGTTTGCTATTGGCCCTGGTGGCAACCCCTTGTTGATTCTCGTGTTATAGGGTGACTGAAGATTAACACTTGGCTCCACTCCTAGCTGTTTTGCGGCGTATACAAAGGTCGCATCAGCACCAAGCGGCATATCAGTAGCAAGACGCTTTTGGAATATCTGAGATATCTGCTTTTGGTCCTCGGGTGATGAAACTTCTTTTTGAATAACAGAAGCAAGTGTTACAGCCTGATGTAAGTTCATATTACGCGCTTGTAGTTTTTGAGCTATTTGACCCTGCTGGAGGCGTTTTTGAAACTCATCAAATGACTGCGTTAGGAGATCTGCTACTGTCGCATCACCTTCTATATCATACGTTTCAGGGAAAATATATCCTTCAAGAGAAGCATCGGCAGGCTTACTAGCTAAGAGTGGATGGGCATACTGCTGTGCAAAAGCCTTGTCTATTGCATCGGCACTGAATCCATATTTTTGAAGCGAGCTCTTCAACTCGGCCAGCGTTAAACCTGGAACAATCGTAACCCGTAGCGGATCCACCCTACCTTCAACCAGATGCGCTAGAACGTCATTGGCACTCTGAGCAGGTGATAGCACATAGGTACCCGCTTTTAGCTTATTCTCATCACCTTTGAGTTTGGCAAATGTCTCGAAAGCAAAGGCACTCTTTATAATGCCGCTCTCCTGCAGAAGGGTTGCAATCTCAGAAGGAGCACTTCCACTCTTTATAACAATCCTTCTTTGTTGACCCTGCGCATTGACTGGCTGCAGCTGCAGGACGAACCATCCTATCAGAGAGAGGATTAAGACAAGGATAAGGAGGCTTATAGCGGCGCTAATGACAAAGGACTTCCTCCTAAAGAATGGTCTCTTTTTTGGCGGCTCTTGCTGCTCGGGTAGCGGATCTATCGGCGGCAGCTCCACCGGCTGTTGTGGTGGTGGTTGCGGTGGCTGTTGTACTTGTTGAACATCATTTTGCATAGTGTAGTTCCAAATAATCACCAAGAATAATACTTGCGGCATAGGCATCAATATCTTCTTTAGTGTACGGTTTCTTTTGTCCCCTTAAAATTTGCTCTGCTAGCACTGACGTAAGCGATTCGTCCTGAAAATGCAGGGCTGCTTCGATCCCACTCAGCAACGATGCGAACTGTCGGACATATGCTGACTGCTTCGTCTCTTCACCCTGTTGGTTGCGAGGCAGACCAATGACCAGATGGTCAATCGAGTGTTCGCGAATGATACTCTTAATCTGCTCTACTTCGCTGCCGTCAACTTGGATGGTCCTAATTGGAACGGGGAAACGAATTTCACTATCTGCTAGTGCAACTCCAATTCTCCGCTCACCGACATCGAGCGCTAAAAGCCGTTCTTTAGTTCGTGTCATTCTTAACACTAAACTTGATTGCTATTTTATCAGTCTTTTTAGGCGCTTTGTTAACCCAAAACGGCGAGAACTGAATATCAACGTCTTCAATACCCTCGATTGGGGTAATAGTTTGTTCGATCTCTCCATAGCGCTTACCGGCGATTCGCTCCGCTAAACGCTTATCGTCAATGGTCGGACCGATATAACCCGTAGTAGAAAGCTGCGCCGTAAAAGTACCGTTTTGAGCAGCCTGGAACTGCGAAAAGCTAATCGACTTATCACCATCGCTATAGATACGGCGATCATTGCGATCTCCAATCTCATCTTTCAAAACACCTGCAAGCAGGCCTTTAACGTCATTTCGAGGTGCACCAATAACAGTATATGTTGTTTCGACACTGAGACGGGCTCGCTTTGCTTGTTCACCAACGGCTGGAGAGACGGTTGGAGAGCCAACATCGGCCTTAAAGCTCTCTTGAATGACGATATCGTCTTTTCCAAACTGAGCTCTCAGTTCCCTTTTAACGTCTTCTTCATTCTGAGCGCTCAAACCCTGTTGCGCCTTGTCGACATCTGCTTGTGCCACAACGTTGACGGTCTCTCGGTTTCCGCCTGACATCTGCGATCCTTGAGCAGCAACGGGAGCGCGGGTCGCATAGCTCTGTGATGGTAGGTTGTACTCACCACCAATAGCACTTGCTGTTACATTGACCGTTGCTGTACCAGGAATATCACGGCCACCCGAACGACGGAAGCCAGGTACAGTTACCGATGAATTGCTCGTAAATTCTTGGCCGCTTGGAGATTTAAAGACAGTACCAGCTTCAACAACAATAGGGTCACTTTCACCCGAATTACTAAGCGTCATTGAACCTGTGGCCTTATTTCCAATTTCCTTTGTGCCAGTTGTATCGAACTCGGCGCTGGTAGTCTTTTTTATCTGCTTGATAATAGGCTTTATTCGACCCTCTTCGATTGCAGTAGTCGCGTTTGGATCAAGCGTTATTGGTTCGCTAATATTCACCGCATTTGTTTTAGCAGTAATCGTTACCGTCGCTCTTGGCGCAAAAACAAATGCCCAAACCAGAAAGACGACAAGAGCAACACCAACACCACCGCCGATAAAGAGTTTTTTCCTAAAAGTATCA
>PJQJ01000022.1:25392-35256 GCA_002861585.1 Candidatus Saccharimonadota bacterium
TGTTTTGGCCAAATCTCCAATTGGCAGTTCTTCACCATTGATAATATCGCTATCATCAATACTAAGTGCTGCGATTGGTGCGATTTCAGGACGAGATTGTAAATTTTTGGCAACTGGAATTTTAACACCGGCGGCTAGTGCAGCAAGCGACTGATCGCTTGTAATAAGTACGACCCGTTTACCAACACCTGCGGCTGCTTTCTGCAGCAGCTTTAAGTTAACTGCACTCTGCAGTACCCCAATCCGCTTTGGTGGCACTAGTGCGACAATCTTTGCACTAGCACCCTTAACACGCTCGATAATAGATGTTATATCGTCTTCAATATCAATATAAATTACGTCTTTTTTCATGTCTTTATACGCTCAGAATTCGATTTAGTTTGTCTTTTAGGCCGTCTCCGCCTGACCCACCAACGATTGTATCGTACCCAACCCGTAGTAGCCCCATGGCAGTAATAAACGTGTGGTCGGTAATTTTACCAGTCTTATCATTAATACCAGCTACTTCCTCTGGATGAATATGATGAACGGTTGGGCGACGAGTAAACGGTAGTTCTTGGTACCATGGTCGCTCCTCAAGTGCCTTTACAAGCTTCGTAAGGCTAGAGCCACCTCCACAGAGCAGGATACGGTTCGGCAGATGATCAATTGCATCAAATTCGCTAAGGGCAAGCTCCACACCGTTTAGCCAGACCTCTAGTGTTTTATCGATAGATTTATTAACTTGAGTAGCGATATCTTTTTTAATATTGGCATCGTCAATATTAACTTTTAGCTTTTCGGCATCGGCATAATTTAGATCCAGATCATTACTGATGGTTCGCGTGAAGCTGCGGCCACCAATACCAAACATCTTTGTTCCCTCGACGCCTCCGTCATTAACAACAGCAATATCTGTGGTTCCTCCACCAACATCGGCAAGAATTGCAGTAAACGAGCTGCTTGCGTCAGTTCCAAGGACGCTTCGGCTGACAGCAAATGGCTCAGCGGCAACAGCGATTAGATCAAGATCGAGTTCACTCGCTGTTCGCTCCAAAGCGCCAATATGTACCATAGGCGCGAAGGCAGTATAGATTTGAATTGCCACATCTCGACCTTGAAAACCAATTGGATTACTTACCTTATAGCCGTCGATATGAATACTAACAATTGCACTGTTTACCAGCTTGATCTCAACATCCTCGTTGCCGGTTTCCCATGCTATCTGCTTTTGAGCCTTAGCTTGGGCTCGCTCTTGAACCTTTTCGATGATGAATTCCATCTCAGCGATATCAAGGGCGCGATCAGGCTGGGGGCGCTTGTATCGAATTGTATTAGTCAATCCCTTTACAAGCTCACCGGCAATACCAATAACAACTTTTCGGGCTTGAACACCTGCCTGTTCTTCTGCCTGACTGAGGGCGTCTTCGCAGTTGCGCACAACGCCGCCGATATCGGCAATTGCACCAGAGTGCATATCTGCAAGATCCTGACGGGCGCGGCCTACCCCTATTATCTCTAGTTCGTCATCAATAACTTTTGCAACCAGCGCCTTGACAAATTCGGTACCAATATCAAGCGCGACAATATGCTGATCATTATTGCCCTTAGATTTAGGCAAGGCCTGTTTGAGTTTATCTAGTAGCATTTGTATAGATTATATACCAAAAGCTCTTTAAGCAGCAATCCAAGCCATAAGCAGGTTGATTATTGATCTTAGTGACCGTAGCCATAACCACCCAATTGCTGAGCAGCTGAGTGATAATCAGTTATCTTTAGTGCTGGTCTTGCCTCGCTAACACCTGATGACGGCAGGATAAACAGTTCACTGTTCTCTTTTGTCGCTAACAAGTAGTCTTCGCCAAACCATCCCAGAGATGCAAACTCTGTTTTATTGGCAACTTCTTTTGCACTCTTACCGTCCCTATCACCAACCATCAGGGTCGATTTTCCATCACGGGGTTCATTCCAAAAAGTCTTATTACCAGAAGGCGAGACTGAATATGCTGGATAAAAGGCAGCGTCAAAAGCCGCATCGGTTATATCCTTCTTTTGCAGTGACCCATTTTCATACTCGTAAAAAAGACGACCCTTTTGTGAGTGCACGACAAAATAAGCGGACTGTGGCTTATTAGATTGTACCTGCACGCCATACATGGCTTCCTCGCCAAAACTCTGTACTACCTTTTTCCCGGATCCATCACTGCGAACAGACATAATTTCGTTATCTTTTGGTTTATGGAAATAGTTATTTGCAACTTTTGCATAAACTAGGTTGTCTTTAAGAATGATAACATCAGAAAAATACTGTGAGGTATGAGCATATTCGCTGCCCTCACCGACTGTCTCATCCAATGTTGCCAACTTCTGCGTATCCGCATTAAACGCCTTCAGCGCTGCTTGTCCGTTTTCCCATGCTTTGCGGTCTTGACGTATTACCTTGAAAATAAAAGTATGTTCGTGCCATCCAACTGGCTCAAACTGGGCATTTTTACCTTCATCAACGTTAGTGAGTTTGCCAGTTGCACTATCGATTAAATAGATGCTTGGTGTGGAACCATTACGTGCCGCTCTTAGCATCAAGTATTTCCAGTCGCGTGAGGCAAGAAGAACTGTCTGATGATCATTCTCATTGCCCGTACCTTCAACAACCACTTCAGGGTTTGTCCCATCCAGGTTTGACTTCATGACATTAATTTTGCCAGTACGTTTTGACAGGAAGAAGACTTTACCAGCGGGCGTCAATGTAACGTCGTTGATCTTTGTTTGCGCCAATTCCACTTCAGCTTTTGCTCCATTGAAACCATCGGCTTGAATAGTAATAGTAGCTTTTGGTGCATCCTGAGGAGGGATGCTGAGTGATACCTCTCCCTTTTCGTTACTAACAGCATCACTTTCACCAAAACTAATCTTAGCTCCCTTTACTGGAGTAGCTGAAATACCATTTTTCACTTTAATAGAGACAGGCGTACCGGTTGGTTTTAGTGCAAAACGATACGTGCCGTTCTCTCTTTCAATAAGCGTTTGCTCACTCTTGTCAGCATAGGCAAACTTCTTTACTGAAGCTTCGGCTCGACCATATGAGAGGTTAGATAGTTTTGCAACACCCCTTTTATCTGTTTGTGCCGTCTGACCAGCAATCGTAATGCTTGCATCAGGAATAGGCTGCTGGGTCTTTTCGTCAAATATAATTACTTCAGCACTGGCTTTACCGAGGGCATTCATAACGGCAAAACGCGCGTCAGTAGCGTATACAGCTCCTCCGCTAAGTGCCAGCAGTAGTACGACGGCAATAGCGGCTGTACGTTTTTTATGCCCAGAGATCGATTGTTTCAACCGAGCAAAGAGAGATATCTTCTGCTCTTCGGATGTTTGATCGGCATTTTGAGTAGACTCTTCACTTGCAGTAGTGCTTGAATCACCTGTTGTAGCTTCAGTTACCCCATCTTTGGCAACAGGATCATCTGCATCAACAATAGAATCTTCTATCCTCTGTTTTTCATCATCAGACACGTTCAACTACTTCCTCTCAACAAATCTGTATTTTTACCTTAAGCACAATAATAAAGAAGGAATGCAATTTACGCTACTACAAAAAGCGGTAAAAACTACACTAGGGCCGCTTTTATACGGCGGACACCGGCTGAGCTTGCTTCTTCTTTCGTGATCGTAAAACGCTTGCTGCCTTCAGCGAGCTGTCCGGTGTGATCAACGTGCGGACCACCGCAGATTTCAAACGAGAATACATTGTCGCCTTCACCTACCTGATACACCTTTACGGTATCGCCATACTTATCACCAAAAGCGCCGATTGCGCCCCTTGCGAATGCTTCGTTCGTAGGATATTCCTTCCACGACACAGGCAAGTCTTTATCAATCTGCTCGTTCACAATTCGCTCAACTTCAGCTAGTTGCTCAGGTGTTACCTTTTCTGGGTGAGAAAAGTCAAAACGAAGGCGTTCTTCAGTGATATTACTACCCCGTTGAATAACGTGATCACCCAGTGTCAGACGGAGTGCCTTGTACATAAGATGTGTAGCGGTGTGATACTTTTTGTGCATATCACTATGCCCCTCTAATCCGCCCTTGAACTGACCCTTAGTGGCAGTGCGTGAACGATTGCGCTGTTCGTCCATTGCATGTTCAAAATCATGCTTCCAGCTACCGCTTACCGGAACATTCTGTCCTTCGGCTTCCTCGAGACTGAGCTCAACTGGAAAACCGAATGTGTCGTACAACTTAAAGATAACCTCACCACTTAGTTCACCTTTGACCTCTTTGGCAAAGTGTTTAATACCAGCCCGCAAAGTTGTACGGAAGACTTTCTCTTCTTTGATGAGTGTTTCGATGACTTCATCTCGCTTTGCGGCAACTTCCGGAAAATCATCATGATAAAGATCAGCAATGACCGGTACAATCTCTTCAAAAAAGTTCTGCTCAATGCCAAGATCAAGGGCAAAACGAATTGCCCTTCGGAGCAGGCGGCGCATAACATAGCCTTGCTCTTTATTGGCCGGTTTTACATCATCAACAGCCAAAAAGGTAGCCGCTCGCAAGTGATCAGCAATGACACGCATCGCTTCCTTGTGCTCATCGTAACCCTTACCGCTTAGCTGCTGCAGCTTTTCAATTATCGGCCACAGTAGGCTGATCTTAAAGACGTCCGGGCTGTTGATCTGTGCTGCAGCAATACGCTCTAGTCCACCGCCAAAATCAACATTTTTACGTGCTAGCGGCTCAAACGATCCGTCCTCAAGGCGACGGTACTGCATAAAGACTTGATTACCAATCTCCATAAATCGTCCACTATCACTTGCTGGGTGCGGTTCACCATAACTTGGATCATGGTTCTGATCACCAAAGTCAAAGAAGACTTCGCTGTCTGGACCGCATGGATCACCGATAGGCGTCTTTTCGAGGCCACCACCGCGGCTCCACCAGTTTTCGCCGTCATCGTAAAAGAATATTCGTCCGCCTTGCATACCGAGCTTGTCGCCATTCTTAGCGCTGCCAAGTTCAACGATCTTAGCATCAATACCCTTTTCGTGAAAAACTTGCTGCCAAATCTGCGCAGCCTCGTCATCACGCGGAATACCATTTGCTTCATCACCGATAAAACAGGTGACGTATATCTTATTAGGATCGAGTCCAACTTTATCGGTCAAAAACTCAAAGAACCACCGAATTTGCTGCTCTTTAAAGTATGATCCCATACTCCAGTTGCCAAGCATCTCAAAGAAAGTTGTGTGACGGTTATCACCAACGTCATCAATATCTTGGGCACGCAAGCAAGTCTGTGAGTCAACTAAACGATTGCCTTTCGGGTGTTCCTCGCCTAAAAGGTACGGTAGAAGCGGCTGCATGCCAGAACCCGTAAAGAGTGTCGTTGGATCATTCTGAGGAATTAATTTAGCCCTTGGAATAACCACGTGCTCGTTATCAGCAAAAAAATCTAAATAAGCGCGGCGTATTTGTTGTGCATTCATAATTGTTTCTATAATACCGCAAACAGAGGTAATGCGCCAAAATTTAACGAGCTAACTACCATCCCAGCGGCGAAGCACACGCAGTTGATTCCATGGAATTTGTCGTAGCGCATAGTAATCTCCGATCAGGCCGTTTAGATCAAAGATGGTGCGACGTTCCGCTCCCCATGGCTGCTTCTGCTTTGAGCATAAGTGTAGTCCGCGCGACTAGGTTTCACAAGTGCCGATCGTAGACAGAGCTAGATGACGATACCACCACCCAGGACTCGGTCTCCCTGATACAGCACGGCTGATTGACCAGGCGTTATTGCACGTTCAGCATGAGCCAATGAGATAGTGATACTATCTTCATCATCCTGCATTCTCTCTATTGGAATCAATGGCGCACGGTAACGAAGACGAACAGAACGATTTACCTGATCAGACCAATCTGGGGCGTTGTTAATCCAATGCAGATTAGTTATAACAACTTGCTGGCGCCAAAGATTCTCATCATTTAGGTTAGTAGTCACGAAGACCTGGTTCTTACTCATATCCTTGCCAACAACGTAATATGGCAGACCGCCGCCAACGTTGAGCCCATGTCGTTGTCCGAACGTATAAAAGATTGCACCGTCATGATGACCTATGACCTTATTTGTCACTTTATCGATAATTTCACCAGGTTCGGTCGTTACATACTGCGATAGAAATTCTCGAATTCCCACCTTACCGACGAAGCAGATGCCCTGGCTATCTCTCTTGCCTGCTGTCGCAAGTCCTCGCGCTTCTGCCATAGTGCGAACTTCTGTCTTCTTCAGCTCGCCGAGTGGAAATAATGTCTTATGCAAGGCAGCTTCAGTGATGCGATATAAAAAGTAGCTCTGGTCTTTCGCAGTATCCAAACCAGCCAAAAGTTGACCGTTCACTACGCGGGCATAGTGGCCTGTTGCTATCATGTCGGCACCTTGTTCAAGCGCAGTATCTAAAAAGAGACGGAATTTCACCTCCTGATTACACATGATATCCGGATTAGGCGTACGGCCCGACGAGTACTCGGCAATCATGTAATCAACAACTTTTTGCTTGTATTCCTGCTCAAAGTCTAAGACTTTAAAAGGAATATCCAACTGTACTGCAACGCGTTTTGCATCTGCAAGATCATCCGCCCAGGGACAGATCATACCGGGCAGATCCTGCGTCCAGTTCTTCATGTAAACACCGGTTACATCGTAACCCTGCTCACGTAGGAGTGCCGCGGTAAGCGAACTATCGACTCCACCGCTCATTCCGACAAATACCTTCTTCATTTAGCTACTTCCTCGAGTGTATGTGATAAAGATCTTAATCAGTTCACCAATTGCAAGATGCCATCCTTGGTATCTGGTCCACCAATTATCGTTCCACTGTTTATCTTTTTTAATTGGATGATTAAGTACGGTGACGTCCGTTAGCACTTTCTTAAATTCAATGCTGGCACGACGCTGGTGGTAAGCCGACGTTACGAGAATCATTCTATCAACACCTTGCTTATCGGTAATCTTTTGCGTTTTTAGCGCATTTTCATTTGTATCACGCGCGAATTCCTCGACCGTTATTGCACTCGGTGGTACTCCCGCGTTTATTGCCTGCATACTCATAGCATAGGCATTAGACGGACTGTTCTTGTCGTATGCTGCACCAGAAAAAATAAGTTTATCAGCCCAGCCATTCTTAAATAGCTCGATCGCTTTTGCAGTACGAGCCCGGGTATCACCACCACTGATCGCAACAATCACATCAGCCTTTTCGCATTGGGAGTCATTGGCAGTTGGAGCATCAGCACAAGCCCTCAGATCATCAGGGGTTAAATAGGTACTTATCGCCAAGACAGCAACAGTAAAACTGATGATCAGTCCTATAACCCACCAGAGCAATTTCACCTTTGCAACTCCTTTTGCACTACCTCAATTATCGTTCGAGCAGCGTATTCAATCTCCTCTTTGGTGGTGTACTTTCCTAATGTTATGCGAATACTTCCATCAGCGATTTCCGGTGCCATGCCGATTGCCGTTAGTACATGCGACCGTGTTCCCTTATTTGCCGCACATGCTGACCCAGTTGCAACCATTATACCGCGTTCATCGAGTGAAAATAAGACTCGCTCAGCGTCGACATTCGGCCAGGCAAGATGTAAAAAATTAGGTGCTCGGCGTTTTATCGGACCATTAACAATGGTCTCGGGAATACTCTTTGTTACAATCTCCTGTAAATAATCTCGGAGACGACGCAGCTCTTCGCTGTAGTGCTTACGCCGTGCATCAGCGTGCTCCAGAGCAACGGCAAATCCGACAGCATTTGGCACTGACTGCGTACCGCTGCGAAGATTACCCTCCTGTCCCCCGCCCACAATAAGCGGTGAGAGCTGCACTCCGCTCTTTACCCACAGTAAACCAGTCTGTTTTGGACCGTAACATTTAGCTGCATTCAGCGTTAGCAGATCAACACCTAATCGTGCCGTATTTATATCGAGTAGCCCTGCTGCCTGTGAAGCATCAGAATGAAGCAGCAACGGCAATCCTATGTCACGTTGTAATCGTTGCTGGCGCTGGACTGCAACCAGCTGCGCAATTTCACGAAGCGGCTGCACGGCTCCAAGCTCGTTGTTAACCAATCCAACTGTAATAAGAACTGTTTCATCCGTTATCGCGGCCTTAATAGCACTGCTGTCAACAAGCCCGTTCTGTTGCACCGGAACGATTGTGTAGGGGTGTCGTTTTATTGCTTGCAGCACAGCTGGATGCTCAATCGCAGTTGTAACGACATGCCCTCCCTCAAAATGATTAAGTGTTCCCCATATAGCCATATTGACGGATTCAGTTGCACCGGCTGTAAGGATAATTTCTGATTCTTTCGCACCGATCACGCGGCCAATTGTCTCCTTGGCCTCACGAAGTGCTGTTTTTACTCTTTTAGCCGCTAAGTACGGGCTGGACGGATTGTAAAAGTTATCCGAAAAAAAAGGCTTCATAGCAACAAATACCCGCTCATCGAGCGGGGTGGCAGCAGCGTAATCAAGGTAAACAGTCTTTTTATCTGTCATACTATGCATCTATTGTATCAGGTGTCTCCGTTAGCAACTGTCCCGTTTGCGGATCACGTTTGTATAACTCCCGCATTACCCGTTCGCGGTACATTCGTGTCGCAGTAGCAAGATACTCTAGCTCTTGGCCTTCAATAAACCTATATGGTTGGCCCTCTTGCACTTTTAGGATCCCGTTTGGATGAACTTCATAGCGAGTTGTCATAATTTTTCGCTCACCAGATTCAGTATCGATCCATTCCTCATGCCAAATCCACGTATGCTCATCAAGGCAAAAGAACTCACGTCGATGACCAGCAGGTACAGGGCCAAAGAGCTCGCGGCCAATTTCTGATTCAAGACGAATCAAATCGCGCTCAGTAAAGCTCTGTAGGGGCCGTTTTGTCTTTGGCGGCTCACCTGTTATCAGGGTCAACGCTTTTTTAAGTATCTCTGCCATATGGTTCTTTCCTAGGCTTACGCCGCTACATTATAGCCGTGTAAAAATGCTTCACGGCCGCGTAGAATAACAACACTTGCATCTTGAGCGATCCCAGCAGCGAGGACGTCTGCCTCTTTTGCTTCTGGAGTCAACTGCTGCATTTCTTCTAATCGTTCGCTCTCTTGATCGGCAACAGCTTGATCAAGCCAGTTACCATTACTTAATTTTTCCTGCATGGTGTAATACCTCGCCACAGTAGTGTTAGTGGATAGTTTTTCTTATTTTGCAGTTTCGGTTTTAGAGTGAAAAAAGAGTTGTCGCGTTCGCATCTGTAGCGGCTGAGAGCTCCTCGAGAGTTGTGTTTTGGAGATCAGCTATATGATGTGCCACATATGTTACAAACGCAGGCTCGTTGATAGTACCACGCTTAGGGACAGGTGTCAAGAAAGGCGCATCTGTTTCTAATAGCATTTTTTCCAGTGGAATCGCACCGTACATTGCAATCTGCGCTGAGTCTTTCGTGAATGTCGCTATGCCATTGATGCCTATAAAGAGACCCCTTTGAAGCGCCTTTTCCAGATTATCACTTGTGTCGGTAAAGCTATGCAAGACACCTCTTATACCCCGATACTGATCAAATATAGGCCAGAATTCATCAAAAGCTTCACGGACATGGAATATCATTGGCAGGGAGTATCGCTGTGCAAGCTTAATTTGGGCATGAAGAAGCTCAATCTGCTGCTCCTTCGGAGAGTTGTTATAGAAAAAATCCAGACCACACTCTCCAACGGCAACTACCTTGGCTCGATCAGCAAGTTTCTCAAGTGCTTCTATTGCTCCAATTCCCTCTTTTGCATCATGAGGATGCAGGCCGATACTCGCAAAGCATTCCCGACGATCAACGACAAAATCAACTG
>PJQJ01000022.1:35407-36104 GCA_002861585.1 Candidatus Saccharimonadota bacterium
ACTGCCTGCTGACTACTCGCAACATCTGTCCCAACGCAGATGAGTCGATCTACCCCAGCTTCATGAGCACGGGCAATAACCTCATCGGGATCAATTTGATAATTTGCTTCATGAATATGACAGTGTGTATCGGTAAACATACAAAGAGCCTACTTAGCTGACTTATATTCTGGAGCAGGCGTATGGTTGTAGATCTTAGGGAACAGAACACCTTTATATGGTGTTATCACACCCTCAGAAAAGACAGTCGTAATAGTTGTGGCAGTCTTGGGCATAAATGGCTGCAGCAGGAACGCAATCTGCTCGAGGCTACCGGCAGCATAGGCAAGAACTTCACTTAAGTGTTCGCGTGCTTCGGCATCGCCGCCTTCAATTCGCTTTGCAATTTCCCATGGTTTCACGTTTTCAAGATAGCCATTAAGCGAACTGACCGATGCAAAAATGAAGTGCAGTGCTTCATCAAAGCGGAGCGCTGCAATAGCATCATGATACGGCTTTGCATCGTGACGTGGTCGTGGTAAATCACCAATAACACCCTGCTGATAGCGATTGATCATGGTGACGACTCGTTGCAGAAGGTTACCTAGCTCATTGCCAAGTTCATTATTATAGGCATTTTCAAACTTTTCCCATGTGAAATCGCCATCATCAAGCGTAGGAATATGACGAAGGAAGAAGTAACGGAAAGCATCACTCC
>PJQJ01000022.1:36173-37290 GCA_002861585.1 Candidatus Saccharimonadota bacterium
TTAAGACGTGACCGTGCACAAGTAGCTTCTTCGGAAGCGGCAGGCCCAACCCCATCAGCATTGCCGGCCAAATAGCAGCATGAAAACGAATAATGTCCTTTCCGATCACCTGTACATCTGCTGGCCAGATTTGTTGATATCCCTCATCATTTGGATAGCCGATAACAGTAAGATAATTTGAAAGTGCATCGATCCAGACGTACATAATGTGATTATCGTCGCCAGGAACGGGAACACCCCAGCTCAGGTGCTTTTTAGGTCGCGAGATACTGACGTCTTCAAGCCCCTGCTCAAGTAATTGCAGTACTTCCTTTTGCCGAAATTCTGGTACGATTTGCATTTCCTGATTGATGATCGCTTCCTTAATGCGATCAGTAAAAGCACTGAGCTTAAAGTAGTAATTCTCTTCGCTGAGTCGCTCATAGGATCGATTATGATCAGGGCAAATACCATTATTTTCGGCTGCCTGCTTATCAGTCACGAAGCTTTCGCAACCAATACAGTACCAGCCTTCATAGGCACCTTTATAGATGTGTGGCTCAAGTTTTTGCCAAATCTGTTGGACAGATTGTTCGTGCTCAGGATCGGTTGTTCGGACGAACTTGGTGTAGTGAGCATCAACGGCATTCATCAGGTTTTGGAAATTACCGATCATTGTATCGGTATATGCTTTTGGATCTAGTCCAGCCTCTTCTGCCTTAGCGGCAATCTTGTTACCGTGCTCGTCAGTTCCTACTTGAAAAAACACTTCTTGGCCAATGGCCGCTTGATAACGTGCCAGACTATCAGCCAAAACATAATCGAGCGCATTGCCTATGTGCGGCGCTGCGTTAACATACGGAATAGCAGTCGTTATATAAAATTTCTTATCAATCATTAGATCTATTGTAACAGATGAGGATGAGGACTATTTCATCATCGCAACAACAGCAAATCGCGATGCTTCACCACGAAAGTGCGACGGATAGTCTAAACTCTCAGCAGTATCAACCGATGATACTTCGATTCTTTCTTCCAAAACACCCGCATTGATAAAGGCAGCCTTGTTGTAACCAGCAATATCAATATAGACGCCGTTGTCGGCCTCCTGGCAAAATGGCTTCCAGTCTTCCCGATC
>PJQJ01000022.1:37380-41778 GCA_002861585.1 Candidatus Saccharimonadota bacterium
CGTCTGAAGAAACTCAATATTAGTCTTTGCGCCCCCTTGCACCGTACTGTGTCGGCCAAGATGACTCACCATAATGACATCTTTTACTGGATCATGAATAATAGCACCGACGCAATCAGCGAGCGGCAAAAACAACGCGACTCCTTTGCTACGTGTTGCAAGAGCATCAGCTGGCTCGGTTGAATTAGGCTCATACATACCTGCACCCTTATCAGTATTGGTAACGGCTCTCATGCGAACGTAGTCATCCCGGTCATACGTTATCTGAACAAGTACAGAATCATCCATCTCTATGCCGATTTGCGACAGGAAAGCCGCCCGATTAGAAATAATGCTGCTATCGTCTTCTGTTGATCCTGCAACACGAAATTTCATATTTCCATCGTCTTTTGAAGAGACTGCTGCCAGGATAGAATTGTCAAAAATTGTTGGTTGATGGGAAGAAATCATACCGCTATTATACCTTTTTTGGACTGCATATATTGTAAAGCGCTTTTAAACGGAGTATAAAACGTTATAGCACTCTACGAGAGTGTTCAACCAAGTGAGGGCCTACGCGTTCTCGCTTTGACCCGAGAGGACCTCTTGGTGGAGTCGAGAGATCGGCTACTGTGGCCTGGTGAGGTAGCAGTCCTGTTCAACGTCCACCCGAGGACTGTCACGAGGTGGGCGAAGAGCGGTAGGTTGCCCAGCCTCAAGACCAGAGGTGGGCAACATCGGTTCCGTGAGTCTGTCATACGTGAACGACTGACCGTTCGCCATGGCGGGAAGCTTCACTCAACCAACGAGAACAAGCACAGCTGAACCAACTTCCAGACACGAGCCGGCTCATGGGGACGTGCACTTAGCGACTATCGCCAGGTGCACGTCCCCGCTGTCATTTTACATCGTACCCACTTCTCTGCTCAGGGCAGCCCATTGCTCAAGCGTTAAAGTTTCTGCTCGATTATCTGGATTAACGTCAGCCCTTTGCAGTAAGCGAACTGCTTCGTCTTTATCAATACCTAAACCGCCAGCCAGACTTGAACGGAGTTTTTTCCGTTTTGCACTAACAGTGCTGCAACAATAGGAGGATTAGGTGATGTTAGCAGCAGCTCTACAATCTTGCTTGTTATGTAGTAAGGAACATTTGCGGCAACTTTATAATCTTTCGGCAGCGTCGTTAGATTAAACTGCAGAATATCCTTATTGATCACCGTTAGATTCTTAGCCGGAACCCGTCCTGGCAATTTGTCTGCCAATTCACTATCAAATTCGACAGCGATGACATGCTTTGCACGCTTCGTCAGTTTAGTAGTTAGTGTTCCAAGTCCGGGGCCAATCTCCAGCACCGTATCATCAGCCGTTACGTGAGCTAAATCAACCATTGCTTGAAGACTTTCAGGATCAAACAGCCAGTGTTGCCCAAGCGATTTTTTTGGTGCCGCCATAGACTATATTTTAGTACCAACCCTTAGACAGGAAGGCGTTCCAGGCGCCACATGGTGAGCCGTAGCGTCCCTTGATGTATCCAAGACCCCACTGAATTTGAGTTGCAGGGTTTGTTTGCCAATCAGCGCCAACCGACGCCATCTTGCTGCCTGGTAAGGCCTGTGGGATACCGTAGGCGCCACTCGACTTATTACCAGCATACTCATTCCAGCCAGATTCCTTGTTCCAGAGCGATTCTAGACAACCCCATTGATCTTCGCCAAAACCTGCCTGCATCATTAACTGTTTACCGATAGCCTTATTACCAGTTGGGTTAGCAGTACCAGTTGGTGTCTTTGGTTTTGCACCGACTATCTCTACCTGCTCTGCAGGCTGCTCGGTCACGACGCTCTGGATCTCTTTACGGGCAATCTCTTTACCGTTTTTCATCTCGATCTCGTAGGTAACAACCTTCTTACCGGCCTTACCAGGAGTCTGAACCTCTTTAAAGCCGATTTCTTTATCCTTGTTCTGAATCTGCTTCGTTGGGAAAGCGACTTCTTGCTCTTCAGTAATAGTCTGCTTGCCGTCGCGCCATACTTCAACTGTCATGCCGACGGTAAGGGCAGTCTCATGTGGTAATGACACCTGATCCTTTGGACCAAGTTGAATATTTTTCTCTTTTAGTAACTCGGCTACAGTTGTTGCCTGTGTTCGAGCATCAGTCCTTTTGCCATAAAGTACTAGGGTGAATGCTGTTGCCCGGTCAATCTCAACCTTTTGAGCAACGGCACCGTCAGCCAGAATGTCATCAACACGATCAACTTGGACGGTATCTTCTGGATAGAGCGCTATGCCAGCCTTTTCGGCTACCTGACGAGCACTCTTATGAGGTGAAACAATGTGTTTCTTTTGTGTACCATCGATAACAACAACCGGACGTGCACGGTAAACGTTAACGTTATAGTTTTGAGCTACCAGTTCGGTATCAGCCGCTGGTTCAACGGCATCGAATGTAGAAAGACTAACATTTGCCCTATCAAGCGCTTCCTTAACTGTTTTGGCGCTGGTAACAAGTGTTTGCTCTCGCTCACCATCAAAGATAGTAACAACGCGCTCGCCCTCGCCTGCTGCCATAACGCGATTACGCATCCCGAGCAGACCAAGGAGGCTTATAAGTAGTAAACTGCCAATTATGACCGCCCAAAATAAGGGGCGACGCCATGAAATGTTCTGTTGCATGTGTTTTCTTTACAAACTCACAAAAAAGTGATTTGAGATAATTATACTACTTTTAGTCAAGCTATTCAAGTTCGCTCGCTGCTCCAAGCGCTCGCGGCACAATTCGCCCTACCTCTTGTGGGAGTGCTGAAACCGGCCACCACTGAGCCTCTAGAATTTCCCATTTAAATCGCTTTGGGATAGCAACGGCAGCATCAGCATGAACCCGGAATAGAATAACAGTAAAAGGCGTCGCACCATCAGGGTGGCGGAATTCGCCTGCAAACTGAAACTGCTCACTATCAACAGTAAGGCCAGTCTCTTCGTACAGTTCGCGCTGGGCAGCTACTTCTGGGCGCTCCTGACGATGCATTCCGCCGCCTGGCAGCTCCCACCGTTGATTAGAAAACCACCCCTTTACTAACAGTACCTCGCCTCTCCTATTTAGAACAACGACCCTTACTCGGCGTACATTAGCCCTGCCAAAAAAACGTCGTAAAAATGGTTTTGCCAAGCAAAAGAGTTTTTTACCTATAAACGCATACATTCACTTCACTATATCACTCGTTCAAGTGGGGCAAAAGCGACATTCAGCTTCTTGACGCCCTTTCCAGCAAAAGCGACTGCGACAGTAGTACCTTCTATGGATACTACTCGTCCATTGCCGAATACTTTATGCCTGACCTCATCACCAACATTAAGTTCAGCTGCTTCGTCTGGTACTACATATGGCTCGTCAGTTCCGACTGGGCCAAAAGCACTAAAGTCAGCCATACTTTCGTAGGCTGGTGACGGCGAAAAGCGTGTTGCCTCATGATCAATGTCGCTTAAGAAGCGTGATGGCGGATTATGCTGTGTCATACCGTAGAGTAAGCGCGAGGCAGCGCTCAGCATGTGCAGCTCTTCGCGTGCACGCGTCATACCGACATAACAGAGTCGACGCTCTTCTTCCATTTCTGATGCGTCAAAAAGTGCACGGCTATGCGGGAAGATTGACTCTTCCATTCCCACCATAAAGACAACTGGAAATTCCAACCCTTTTGCGGCATGTAGCGTCATTAACGTTACTGCGTCTGCCGATTCGTCAACACCATCAAGATCAGAGATAAGAGAGACTTCCTCCAAAAAGCCTGCCAAGCCGAGATCAGTATACTCACGAGCAACCGAAATAAGCTCTTTGACGTTCTCGACACGCTCTGCCGCTTGCAATGAACCATCATCAAGAAACTTCAAGTAACCACTTCGACGAATGACGAGATCGATGAGCTCTGGTAGTGCATTTTTATCTACCTGCAAGCGGAGTGATCGCAGTGAATCACCAAGCTCAAGCAGTGACTTTCTCGCTCGTGGTTGTAGATCAGGACAGAGATCAACTTGCAGCAAGGCATCAGATATATTCATACCAAATGCTGACTGCCATGCAAGAAAACGATTCACGGACGTCGGACCGAGACCGCGAGTTGGTACATTAACGATGCGGTTAAAGCTTGCTCGGTCTGCTGGCTGATAGAGCAGACGGAGATATGCGATAACGTCTTTGATCTCTTTACGATCATAAAACCGTTGACCACCAACCATACGATAAGGAATACCGTAGCGAATGAAGGCGTCTTCGATTGAACGGCTTTGAGCATTCGTACGGTACAGCACAGCGTAATCTCTATAGCAGCGAGCCCGCAGCTGTACGGCGCTCTTAATGCGTATCACAACAGTATCAGCCTCATGTCGCTCTGATCCAACATGCTCTATCTGCACCGGCTCACCAGC
>PJQJ01000022.1:42630-43507 GCA_002861585.1 Candidatus Saccharimonadota bacterium
TCCGGAACCAGCTCCGGCCAAAATGAGCAGCGGGCCATGATCGTGTATGACCGCGGATTGCTGCGCCGGATTTAGTTCATCTAAAAGAGAATTCACCTCTGTATTGTATCAGCCATCTGAGCACATAACCGTTGTGCTTTTTAAGTTCTTATTTTATAGCAGGACATAGAACCAGTAGCCAAAACCAGCAATTGTCGCTATAAGAAGAATTAATGCCACAATCACCCATAGGGCAATTTTGTGATGAGCTGGCTCAACTTGGGCGGCACCAGGAGCGATTGGCGGGTGGTACTCTTTGATATCAAAGACTGGATTAGCAGCGTCTGTCTTCTGTGCAACGGCCTGTTGGTACTGCTTTGGTATCGACACCGAAGGAACTGACGCTACTGATGACATGCCAATAGTCGCAGCTGCTTTATTAGGAGCTGCTTCTTGAGTTCGCACTGGAGCCGGTGGCACATCCGCTTCATCACCCTTGTCCTCTTTGTCCTCAGATTCATTGTCCGCTTCAACAGCAACAATGTCACCAGTTAGCTCAGGAGGTAATGATTCTGTCGTGGATGATTCTTGGGTTTCACCATCATCCTTATTATCGCTGTTGGCTACACTCTGAACGCTATCTCCAGCTGGCTCATCATCCGCTACCGGTTGTTGATCAGTTTGTGATTGCTGAGAATCTTCGTCTGGTTGCTGGTTGGTAGCGGGAGGCTGATCGCTACTCTGGTTGTCGTTGAAAGCTCCAAGCGGACGCTTCTCAACCTTAGCATCTGAAACGAATAATGAGTTCATTGGTCCATCAGGCACGGTACTAGCTGCAGGAGCCTGATCAGGCTCATTTGCATCAGCTGGTTGTTTTGCTGCCGAATCTAACCAAGCA
>PJQJ01000022.1:43750-45467 GCA_002861585.1 Candidatus Saccharimonadota bacterium
CTGCGTCGTCGAGCAGCAGGTGTCGCCGTAGGTCGTTGCACGACTGGTTGCGGTGCAGGAGCTGCGATCTCCTCGACAATGACATTATCTTCAACGTTTGTTACTTCTTCCGCAATTTCTGCCTGAGTAACTACTTGAGGCGCATCAACAGATGGTTGAATCTGCTCAGGTGTGTCTTGAGTTGAAGGAGTCTGATCTGACGCCTCTTCCTGGGCAGGCTCATCAGTTGTTTGTGCTGTCGTTTGTGCTGGTGCAGCAATATTCTGGGCTACAATTGAATCAAGTTTTGCCTCGTCGTCTTGAGCATCATCCGATTGCGCCGATGCATCCGAGGTGCTGCTACCGGAACTACTACCATTGGATGATGAATCTGCTGCGAATCCTTCCCACTTTGAAGCAGGGGGCGTCGCACCGCCCTTGTCTGATTTTGCATTATCCGCTTTGGGTGGATTGATAACAGAGTTTACTGCTCTATCCAATTCGTCGAAGTCAATATCTTTCATAACTGCCACCCTCTATTTAGCTATTTAACTGATTTCTTGTCATGTTTTGCGTGTGCCTGCTCTACAATTGAGCTAAATACATTGGCTTTAAGGCTGGCACCACCGACAAGTAATCCATCAATGCCCTTACTACCAAGATACCCTGTAGCGTTGTGATTATCAACACTACCGCCATAAAGAATGTGTATCGCTTCAGCTGCAGCTGCTCCGTAAAGAGCTTTTATTTGACCACGAATAAATGAAATTGCATCCAGCGCATCATTAGGGCTGGCTGATTGACCACTTCCAATTGCCCAGACTGGCTCATACGCGATAACGATCTGATCAATTTCATCCGATGTAACATTTGCAAGGGCTGCAGTAACTTGTCCGTGTAGAACGTCCTTTGTCTCGCCGTTAGCACGCTCACCAGCGGTTTCACCAACGCAGATAATTGGCACCATCCTGTTACGAATGACAGCTTGTACCTTTTGCCTCACATCAGCATCGGTTTCACCAAATCCATGACGGCGCTCAGAGTGGCCAACTATGACATACTGTACAACACCATGCAACATCGTTGCTGAGACTTCGCCAGTAAAAGGCCCTTCATCACGCCAGAAACAGTTTTGGGCGCCAAGTTTGAATTTTCGATGGTTTATCTGAAGGCTAAGTGATTGAAGCGCTAGCATATTCGGACAAAGAACAGTAATGACGTCTCGATGAGCAGCTACCTTTTGATCAAGTTTATGGAGAAACAGACTTGCTTGATGCGTATTAAGGTGCATCTTCCAGTTAGCCGCAATGATGGTTTTACGCATAGTTTTTCTTAACTTTACCCACTCAGTTTTACATCTTATACGCTTATGCTTTTAGTAAGTGTACTGTAGAATCAGCTATGAGTCCAGTAGCGCGTCTATTCCCGGCATCGGATCCCCTGCCATAAGCTCTAAACTTGCACCGCCTCCAGTTGAGACATGCGTAAAGCTTTCACCTTTGTTCGCATCCCAGTGGAGCACAAAGTCGGCAGTATCACCGCCGCCAATAATACTTGTAGTGGCCGTTTGCTGGGCAAGTTGCAGTGCTAAACGTGCAGAACCGTGTGAAAATTGCGGTACCTCCGCAAAACCAAGTGTTCCATTCCATATAACCGTACCAGCGCCGACAATATGAGCACTCATCGCTTCGATTGAAGCTGTACCAATATCAAGAATCATTTCATGAGGCGCTACATC
>PJQJ01000022.1:45698-47926 GCA_002861585.1 Candidatus Saccharimonadota bacterium
GACAGTATCGGCAAGCTCTATAAAACGCTCTATGATTCTAATCTTATCACTGATCTTTGCACCACCCATGACGGCTATAAAAGGCCGTTTTGGTCGTTGCAGGGATCCCTCTATCTGTAGCCACTCACGTTCTAGTAGTAATCCTGAAACGCTCGGCAAAAGATGAGTGATTGCACTTGTACTGGCATGTGCTCGATGAACGACTCCAAAGCCATCCTGAACAAAGTAATCAGCATTGACGCTCTCTTGTATGAGCCGGGCGAATTTTGGATCATTCTCTTCCTCGCCGGCATAAAAGCGCAGATTTTCAAGCAGCATAACTTCTCCTGGCTCAAGCCGCTTGACCGCTTGCTTTACTCCATCACCGAAAGTTGAAGCAATAAAAGTAACTCGCTCAGATAAGAGTTCGCGTAACCGCTTCGCAATCGGTTCAAGCGTAAAAGCGCTGTTAACACGACCTTCTGGACGACCCAGATGAGCACACAGAACAACTCGGCATTTACGCTCTAACAAAAACTCAATCGTCGGCAACGCTTGCCTAATCCTACTGTCGTCAGCTATGGTTCCATCGGTTTCAAAAGGCACATTAAAATCTGCCCTCATGAGGACCGTTTTACCTTCTATTGGCACATCTCGTACTGTTTTTTTTGGAAATTTCATTGTCGCCCCCAAGTGACGGTTTATGTTTTTGTTTTGGTTGCTTTAAATGCAATTAAAGCAGAAGCGCCATAAGAGGTCAACAGAAGTGAATATCAGTAGATTATTCAAGGACGCGAATACGGATAGTGTCGGTTTCGCCAGGGACACCTGGTTGTCGACCCGATACGAGAACAACAGTCGTCTTAGGAGGGAAGAACTCTTTTTCGCGAAGTTCACGCGCCAGCTCTAAACCAGCCCGCTCACCTTCCTCACGAAGAAAGCTTTTATTAGCGTAGAGCAACGTTAATTCCTGCGCTACTCGTGGATCACTCGTCACACTTATGATTGGCATACTCGGACGGTGCGCAGCAATACTGGCAGCGGTTACTCCTGTCTTCGTTTCGGCAACAATTGCATCGGCACCTATCTGATGAGCCAGTGTTACGGCAGCAGAGCTGATTGCATCCTGTTTATCAGTCATCCCTTCACGGTGAAAAACAGGACGGACTGGTGCATGTTGTTGTGTGTAGAGAATGACTCGCTTCATAGCTGCGACAGTTTCAATCGGGTATTTACCATTGGCGGTCTCATCACTCAGCATGACACAATCAGTACCGGCAATTACAGCGTTTGCAACATCGCTTACCTCTGCTCGTGTTGGTTCTGGTGCATCAACCATACTTGCCATCATTTGAGTAGCAACAATACTGATACGACCATGCTTCTGGCACAAGCCTATAATCTGGCGCTGTACAATCGGCACCACCTCGGGGCTAACTTCAACAGCCAAATCACCACGTGCTACCATTACACCGTCAGAGGCCAGGACGATCTCTTCAAGCTCTGAAGGGTCGATTGCGGCTCTTGTCTCTACCTTTGCAATGATTTTTGCCTGAGATCCCTGCTCGCGAAGCAGTAAGCGTAGCTGCTCGACGTCACTCGCGCGCTGAACGAAACTGAGGGCAACATAATCAATATCACGAGTTGCACCAAAAGTAATGTCAGCCTTATCTTTTTCAGTAAGAATATCGCCGGCAAAGTCTGTGTCGGGCAGGTTTATACCTTTACGACGCATGATTATACCGTCATTTTCGATCTTAACCGTTACTACTTTAGGTTCAACTCCTATAACCGTTGTGCGTACTTTACCATCAAATATATAGAGTCGCTCGCCCTCTTTTACCTTTAGGCTAAGATCGTACTGAACGGCAACTACTTTTGATGTAATGTCGCTTTCAACTCCAAAGTGCAGCTGCCACTGCTCACCCTTCGAAACAGGAACACTGCCTTCGAAATCGCCTAATCGTATCTTTGGACCCTGTAAATCTTGTAAGATCGCTACAGGCTTGCCAACTGATTTGGAAGCCTGGCGGATCCATGCGATCTGCTCTTCTCGCTCTTCATGTGATCCATGGCTAAAGTTTAAACGAAAACCGTTAACGCCAGCTTTAATTAGCTGTTCGACGCTTTCGTATGAACTTGTGGCTGGACCAAGAGTCGCTAGAATTTTTGCTCGTTTATAATTTTGCATACTAATACAACATTATATACCTCTTATCAAACAAAATAAATACACCGCTCCTTGAAGA
>PJQJ01000022.1:48303-49503 GCA_002861585.1 Candidatus Saccharimonadota bacterium
GATGAGTACGAAGACTACTCCAAACACTGTTGCTGCTTTACGTAACATAATTATCCTCCGCCCTTTTGGGGCTATTAGTTATAGCTTTAGTTTAGCACTTGCTACAACAATATAACTGTAATTTTTATTACAATCACCACAAAACAGCAATAACTGTGGATAATTATATAACCAAACTATCAACAGACTAGGAGTACTCTTTCATGCCTATAAAACGTGCGATCAAAAAAGCAATCAATCCGTAGATAAAACCAGTCCCTACTGTGACTGCTCGTACTAGAATAGTAATAGCAACGGCCGCAGGCAACCCAATGCCAAAGAGCGTCATAATTCCAACCGATCCCTGTTCGTTTACACCTAATCCTGCCGGCAGGAATGAGACACCCTGTAAAATCACCGGCAACGAAAAGGCAATTGCCGATTCAAAAAGATTAAGGCTGGCATCTAGTGCATTTGCTGCTATAAAAACGGCTGCTATTCCTGCGAAGGTAGAAATATAGGAGGTAATTAATAGCAATAAAAAATTTTTACTACTCAGAAGCGTACGATTTTTATGAAGAAATTCATTAAGCTTCCGTCGACTTATACTAACTTTGGGCACTTTATTGACTAACTTATGGCTGCGTTTTGTACTATGCCATTTAAGAACAGCGATGAGGCTAAAAAAGATAACAGCGATAACTACCATAAGACCGACATAGCGATGCATAAATATCGCCCCGACTAGAGCAATAACAAGCAAACCTATGCTCTCTGTTAGCGCCTGAGCAAAGACGCTCGGGACGCCGTTTCTAAAAGAGACGTTCGCGTACCTCTTTAGCATTGTGCTCCGATACAGCTCCCCTGCTGGCAAGATAGAAACAGGCTGAGCAATCAGGCATGCAAGGGCTACTTTTCCAAAAGGTGCTGGCTCGTCCAGTATCCGCAGCATCAACCAATATCGTAAAATGCGACCAAAGTAGTAAAACAAACTACAAATAATTAACAACAAAATTGTTGTAAGTGATAACTCTTTTAAGTACGGAGTAACTTTGTCCCACGGTACAAACAAGGACCCAACGGCAATGATGGTGAGACCAATGAGCAGCGGTAAGTAACGCGCAATAGCTGCAAGATTAATTTTCATCAAATCAATTGTAGTCCAGTTACCCTAAAAAGATGTAATAATCGTTACTTTTTATGCGATTCTTAACCGCATAC
>PJQJ01000022.1:49584-52403 GCA_002861585.1 Candidatus Saccharimonadota bacterium
TTAGGATAAAGAGCACCACCCAAAAGAGTGCACGCGTTATATCTCCTGCCATCTCAAGCAGAACAACGTACTCTATTCTTCTGGTTTCATCGGCATGTTCATAAAACAGTGATACGAGCGGCGTAAAGAGTAGCGGTGAAACGATAAGAGCAGCGAGATTGACACTCAGTGCGAGCCAAAAATTAACAGCAAGCAGACGTATAGCATGAATAGCCCCTATGCCGACCGATCCCACTGCTATAAGTTTCTTTTTATTCTTCGTGTCGGTGAGCCGCCCAATAAAAAAGAGCGCCGCAATAGACAGCAAAAACGATAGCGATACGATCGCTCCCAACTGCAAGTAGTCCTTTACTATAAAAAACATGAATAGAGGCCAAACAGTCGTACTAACCACTATATCGAAACTAATAGCAGCGTGCGCCACTAAATCTCTTTTAACCTTCTTAAATAACCCCTTGTAGCTTAGTCGTTCTGACTTGACTGTTTCGCTTGTCTGAAACAGCGGAACCATTGCCATTAGCAGTAGCATGCTTGCGACAATAAAAGCAGCATTCAGACCATAAGTAACTGCGATAAGGCCGCCAATAAATGGTCCAACAGCTCCCACAATAACACCTAAGATACCGATCGCGCTTATCTCTTTCCCAGCTTGTTTTGCATGTTTTGCCCGCGAGAACGCGCTCTGGTATGAAACCCAATGTAAACTATCAGCAATCGCCCATATAAGTGCTATAACAGCTATCGGAGTTTTAAAGTCGACATAGAGTGATAACAACAAGATATAGATAAAACTAAACGGGTAGCTTATTGCGAGGACATGTTTTGCACCAAAGCGAGCTATTAATCGCCCAACAAACGGCTCAAGCACGAATCGAAAGAAATTTTGGAGAATAAGCAATACACATAGGCTACTGAGTGACATACCGTTGCTCAAGAGGAATATTGGGATAAATATGCCCACCAGACTAAAAGCAAAGTTCTTGATTGTTTCTGACGCAAAAATTTCTGAAATTTCAGTAAAACGAATTCGATGCAGATGAAGCAGATGATGACCAATCATTACGCTTAAGCATAACTTTATGATTAGTTGATCGCAAGCAGCCAAACACAAGTTTTTGAAAGAACAATATGAAAAGAGACATTACTACTGCCGCGTCTACCTGGACCTCAGTATTACGGTAGTATATTTAGTGGCCACAGTAGGCTATTGCTAAGGCTCTCTTTTAAAGATCCCCTATTAGCACTAAGAATACATGCCAACCCAACATATAGGAGCGTTAAAATTCCCACTAAGCCGTATAACTTCAGTTCATACACCCAATCAGCAGCTACGAGAGCGAAGGTAAGATAACCGGCTAGGAATATTATTATAGCTCCGATGAATTTTACTAATTTCATATATTTATTTTATCACTGCCAAATAAAGTTACGATGGAAAATGAAGCCGTCAGTCTGGATATATCTGCTAAAAAGTAAACACCCCGCCAGCCACAGGGGCTAGCAAAAGTGCTTACTCTTCCTGTAGTTGTCGGGGTGATAAGTGATGGGGCGCCTCTGGCTGGCTCAGCTCAGCACACGCTGGATGAGCGTCTTCTCGTGTTCGTCCTTGCTGTAGCGGAGCCGGTTGATGATGACGAACGCGGGGATGAAGATCAGCGCAGCGATCATCAGACCGATCCACTCCTGCCCTCTCCTAGACAGGAACATCATGAGGACAGCTGCGATCAAGTAAACCAGCACGATCGCCACGTCGTACTTCCAGTTCTGGTTGACGTACTTCTTCATGCTGACCAGCGGGTAGCGGGGCACTTCTCCTCCATCAGATCAAGCCACTAAAAAGTGGTACCTCGCTTTGAGGTACCACATACTATGAAACTTTTATCTAATTTTTGCAATTACTTTTTGCTGATGCTTTTAGCTATATCATCAGAAAAAGCTAGCACCATTGTACCGGCGAAAAACAGTATGACTCCAAAACCATCAAGATCGAATCCAATAGAACCTATAAGCATTGATGCAAAACCAATTGCAAAGATAACGTTCTCGAGCGAGCTCTCTGAGTTTTTTCTTTTACCAAATCTGACCATAATTAATCCCTTTTTATTGTTATTTGTACTGTATCATAGTCTTCTCTCGTCAATTACATCAGAGACGACACTAGGTATATATTGTTGCATCTCAAAGTTTCGACTATATCTCTCAAAATATCCCCTTAGAACAACTCAGGTTGAAAGTAACTTTGTCGTGATCGCTTTGTCTACTCTTAAAGTATTCTGAAAAGCCGGTGCTATCGTGGGTTATGACCATGCATTCGAAATTATTTTTGTAAAAGGAGCCGTTGGCCTGAACCCAACCAGATGCTATAAGTATTTCCCGAACCTCAGCCTTAGTCTTGCCAGCATGGTTTATATCAGCCCTGTACGTGCAAGTCCGTGTCGGAAGGAACCAGACTTCCTGCATGCGACATTCACTCCTTTCATCGACAATCTCTAACATATCGTTGGTTGCAGTGTGTATCTTTTCGTGTTCAGCGTACACCTGCTTGCGTAATGATTCTGTCGGGTTCCACCAGTGATATACCTTTATTGCTGTGACTGGAAGCATTAATGTTACAACTATCACTGCCAGTACTATGAGGTGCTTACGCTGAATATACCATCGAGAACTAGATTTCATGGCTAGAGTATACCATGAGCATTAATACGTGGTGACCCCAAGGAGAATGTCGCACGGCGACGCTTCACCCGAACTCCCCCGTTCGATTACTTCCAGGCGGAAGTTACACCACGCAAAAACCCGACATAGAAGTCGGGTTGTTA
>PJQJ01000021.1:0-2561 GCA_002861585.1 Candidatus Saccharimonadota bacterium
AGGAGGCAATTGTCGCCCTGCCGCTTGGTCTTGCCATCACAGATGGGGTAGCAGTAGCTGCCCTTAAAAAGGCCTATGCGAGCGTTCTTCGAAAAGAAGCCGAACACTTCTTGCCCCGACGTGTACGAGCGATCGCCATTGAGCGTGGTTTTTTGGTAAAGCGAATACAGTTTAATAATGCCAAGACGCGATGGGGAAGTTGTACGAGCGAAGGTAACTTAAACCTCAATATTGCTCTTATGAAATTACCGCACGCGCTGATCGATTATGTGATTATTCATGAACTGTGCCATACAAAACATCTTAATCATAGTGCTGCGTTTTGGTCTTTGGTTGAAGCTAACTGTCCAACGTTCAAGCAGAACCGCCAAGAACTCAAGCAATTTCATCCCTACATTTAAGCGTATGCATTATAATAGCTGTTAAGTATGGCGAAAGCAGCTAGTAATGGGCGGGATATTTATCTAGATGAGCTAAAGCGCATGATCAGTTATGCTGGTCTGCTGTTGCCGCTGGTTGTTCTTGCTTTTGGTCTATTAATCCGCAGTGGCCTCTTTGATAAGACCTACTATCGCTCTGATGGAACACTTGCGCATCTGTCGATCATACTGATAGCACTGGGTATTTGGCAGTTCTATACAAGACACTACCGAACGCGGCTGATTGCTATTCAAATTGGTCTCTATCACATTGTTGCAGCCCTGTTTATTCTGTACGTATCTGGTTTCAATAATCCCGTACTGCTCTGTTGGATCGTTCTGCTTGTATCGACGGACTTTTTGCTAGGACGAGCTGCCTACCTACTGAGTATTGTTGCGCTCGCTATTACCGCATGGTTGCATGTAATACTACATCCGAATCTAACATTACAAAACATCATCGAGATCATCGGTGTGGTCGTGGTTGTCTCATCGGTAGGCATGTTAGTGTCTGGACTTCGTCGTGTGAGCGATAGAGAGCGCGAAGCATACAACCGTACCCGTGGTAAGGAGATTTTGCAGCGTGATCGTTTGTTAACACTTATAAATGGCATGGGAGATGCAGTCATTAGTACCGACAGCAGAGGGATCGTTAGGGTGTACAACGCTGCTGCACTGAGCCTTCTCGATACCAACCGGAGCTTAAGTGGACAGAGCGTTAACGCTGTGTTGAATCTGGTTGATGAAAATGACACCCCTATCAATGTTCAAGAACTAATCAAGCAGACAAAGAGCCTCACTGTCCGCCGTGATCTCTCCCATAAGTACCAAGACGGCGAGTCAATAAATCTGTATGTTAGCCTTGCACCAGTGAGGCCTAATTATCAACAGAGGATTCAATCTGGATACATATTTGTCCTTCGCGATATTACAAAAGAAAAATCACTTGAGGAAGAGCGAGACGAATTTATTAGTGTCGTCAGCCACGAGCTGCGAACACCAATTGCAATTGCAGAGGGTAATTTATCAAACGTAAAGCTGCTGCTTGAGCGTGCTAAAACTGATCCGAAACTTGTTAGTGCCGTTATGACAGCACACGACGAAGTCTTATATTTAGCAAAAATGATTAATGATCTTAGTACGCTTTCAAGGGCCGAACGCGGCGTCGCTGATGTCGCCGAAGATATCAATGTATCGGAACTGATAACAGCACTATTTAATGAATACCGCCCGCAAGCCGAGGCAAAGGGCTTGGTGCTCAATCTTGACTTACGAGCTCATAATGCAGTGGTCGTTGCTAGCCGTCTGTACCTCGAAGAGATTCTGCAAAACTTTTTAACAAATGCCATCAAATACACGAAAGAAGGGTCAATAACCCTGTGTGCTCATACCAGTGGTGCCAGTGTTGAATTTGCGGTTGCCGATACCGGTATTGGCATCTCAAAGACAGATCAAAAACATGTCTTTGAAAAGTTCTACCGCTCTGAGGATTATCGAACTCGCGAAACAAACGGTACGGGCCTTGGACTCTATGTCGTACATAAACTAGCAGCAAAGCTCTCTACTGCTATTTCACTAAAGAGCCGACTGAACCATGGCTCAACGTTCAGTTTTAAGATGAAGATAAAAGGGGATTAACTAGGAGTGCCAGAGCCGCTTCATCTATTGACTAGGGGATCACAAAAGAGTAAGCTTGACGTAAGCGGCCTAATTTTAGGCTTTTTTAATTTGGGAGATTTGCACACATGGCGTTAGGTAAAAAAGCCACTGCTGAGTCCGCCGAGAACAAAGTCAGCGTTCGAGGCAAGACTGAGGGCGATCAGAAGGGAAAGAGAAAGATTAAGCTACCTCGTTTTATTAGAGCGATTGGTGCTTACTTTGCAGGTGCCTGGCGTGAAATTCGCCAAGTTCGTTGGCCAAACCGCAAAGCAACATGGAGCTTAACTTTGGCAGTACTGCTCTTTACGCTCTTTTGGGCCATTGTCATTTTGGCGCTCGATCTACTCAATCAATTCATATTCAATAACGTAATTCTTAAATAGGAGAACTTACATGTCTAGTAATCGTTACGACTCAACTCGTCTGTGGTACGCCATTCACACCTACTCCGGCTATGAAGAAAAGGTTGCTGAAAGTATTCGC
>PJQJ01000021.1:2767-5295 GCA_002861585.1 Candidatus Saccharimonadota bacterium
CGTAACGCCAACACCTGTTAGTGATGATGAGGTTAGTAAGATCAAAAAGCGCATGGGCGTTGAAGATCCTAAGCACAACATTAACTATGCAGTTGGCGAAGTTGTTAGCATTGTCGACGGTCCGTTTAAGGGCTTTGATGGTGCTATTAATGAGATTGACACCCAAAAGGGTAAGATCAAAGTGCTTGTAAGCATGTTTGGTCGTGACACTCCTGTTGAGCTCGATGCCCTACAGGTAAAGAAGGTCTAGTGCCGCGAGGCTGGACAACAACACTAATTTAGAGTAAACTATCACAGTTACGCACTCGTTAATGACGAGTTTAAGGGAATATAGCAATGGCAAAGAAAGTAATTGGCAACTTGAAACTTCGCGTGCCCGCAGGCCGCGCAACAGCAGGACCTCCTGTTGGTTCGACCCTCGGTCAGTGGGGTCTAAACATGATGGATTTCATTAATCCATTTAATGACGCTACAAAAGACCTCATGGGTAAAGACGTTATTGTACATCTAAAAGTGTATGATGATCGAACCTTTAGCTGGGTATCTCTTGGCCAGCCCGTAGATGACATGATTCGCGAGAAAATTGGCATCCAGAAGGGTTCAGGCAAGCCACATTCCGATAAGGTGGGTAAAATCTCTCGCGCTCAGTTACAAGAAATAGCAGAGGCTAAAATGGGTGTGTTAAACGCTAACGACCTTGACGGTGCAGTTAAAGTAATTGCCGGCACCGCGCGTAGCATGGGCGTAGAAGTCACAGAATAAGTTGCCTTTTAATAAGGTGGAATGTTAGAAGAACAACAATTCAATCACGATGACCACACTGGTTGGGATTCAATGTTTGATGAACTACTCTCTGAGGGTAAGTAAATAAGTAAATAATTTTGTGGGAGGCCGCTAGGGATGATCCCGATGCGGCCGCTCGCACCACGAAGGAGATACATGATGGTAAATCGTTCTAAAGACGAAGTGAGAGCAAAAATCGCTGATCGCGAAACAGAGGATGTCACAGTAGAAGCTGTTAAAGCTGATGACCCGATCGCTGCAGAGAAAATTGACCAGGGAATAACTGTTGTTGATGCACCTGTCGGTAGCGAGCTAACCGATGAACCTTCTGCACCAGCTGCCGCTGCTAAAGCTGGTAAGCGAAGCGCGAAGGCTCAAAAAGAGGCTGACGAAAAGGCCGCTAAAGAAGAGCGCAAAGCTAGTGGTGATACAACATCCGCTGATGGTGAAGAAGAAGCTAGCGCAAAAAGGGGTCCAAAGCCAGTAACTCGACCACTTGTCGAGCGTCGTGGTAAGGGCTATCGTAAGGCCGCAGAACTTATTGAAAAGGACAAGAGCTACGCTTTGGCTGACGCTCTTGAACTTGCAACAAAGACATCATCTGTAAAGTTTGATGCAAGTGTTGAATTACATATTAATCTTGGCGTTGACCCTCGCCAGGCTGACCAGAACATCCGCGCAATGGTTGCTCTACCTAACGGTACCGGTAAGACCGTACGCGTTGCTGTCTTCGCTCCTGCTGATGCACAGCAAGCTGCAAAGGATGCTGGTGCTGATATCGTTGGTGAAGAAGAGCTGCTTGCTCAGCTAGACAAAGAGAACATCAACTTTGATATTCTTATTTCTACACCTCAGCTAATGCCTCGTCTTGGTAAGCACGCTCGTTTGCTTGGTCCACGTGGACTTATGCCAAACCCTAAGAGTGGTACAGTAACACCAAATGTCGCTAAAGCCGTTGCAGAAGCAAAAGCTGGACGCGTTGAGTACCGTGTTGATAAGCAGTCTATCGTTCACCTGAGCATTGGTAAAGTCAGCTTTGGTGCTGATAAGCTTGCTGGTAACGCTAAAGCTTTCTTTGATAGCCTTAACTCAGTCAAGCCGACCAGCTTGAAGGGTAGTTACATTAAGACAGTTGCCGTTACGACGACAATGGGTCCTTCAGTCAAAGTTGATCTCGCTAGCCTGTAGGCAGACTAACTTATGTCAAAAAGCGCCACAATTTGGCGCTTTTTGCTTTTACTTTGTTTTGCTACGATAGGGGTATGAATCCAGGCCCAATGAGTCGAAAACCTAAACGGCAAAAAACATATCTACAGCACCTAAAACAGAAAGGTTCTGAGCAATGTAACTTCTGTAAGTTTAAAGATAATCCTGCAGAAGTAGTAGCCGACCATCGTTTGTTTTGGATTACTACTAATCTGTTTCCATATGATATGTGGGATAACCAAGGCGTTGAGACTCATCTTATGATAGTCCCGAAACGACATGTGCAAGCTATCGGCGATTTTACCAATGCTGAGAGCAAAGAATTTCTCGCCTTGGTCAGCCTCTACGAAGAGAATGGGTTTTCACTATACTTACGAGCGCCAACAAACAGCAGCAAATCCATACCGCATCAACATTCTCATCTTATTCGCACTGACAATAAACATTATTCTTTCATGTTCTATATGAGCAAGCCTCATATTAATCTTATGAAGTAGTTGCACGGACAACTTCTTTTAGCGTACTCTAATAAGCATGAG
>PJQJ01000021.1:5796-9401 GCA_002861585.1 Candidatus Saccharimonadota bacterium
TGCACTTCGCTATCCCACTGACGAAGAGGCTATGAGGTCATTTGCGATCGCTCATGGTCACCAATGTATTGTTGTCGAAGTCCTTCGACGAGGAACGAAAGAGGGAACGGACGTTACCGAAAGCTCGCGTCACAATATTGCTGTCGATATCCGCGTTCATAATGATGGATCACTGAAGGATCTCGAAGGACTCGCAGCCCGGTTATTAAAAGATATCAAACGAGAAAAAACAGCTTCTGAATATCAGGCAAAACAAGGGCTTTTTGGTTCTATTTTCGGCTAGCAATAGGTATAGGACAGTTTACAATAGAGGATTCGCAGGTCATAATTACTCTGTATTCTATAGAGACAATAACCCGAAGCAAGGAGACCTACCATGGTTCAAGACCAAAACAATCACGCAGATGCTTACTATAGCGACGACGAATTCAACAGCGAAGAACTAGATCTCAGCTTTCTCGACGATGACAGCGACAAAAAGTCACAATCGAAGTAAGTAATGCCTCTTCGCGTTGGTCTCGTTGTTCCGCATATTTTCATGCATGAAGCAATCCTGCCGCATGTTCTGTTTTCACCTGGCGAGCTCGCATTGAATTTGGCCAACGGATTAGTCAAAGAGGGTATTCACGTCACGCTTCTGACGCCTGGGCCAGTTAGGACATCTGCTGCAACAGTAACGGCAGACTTATCATTGTTTGAGCGTGAGCTAGCTGGCCGAGGTGATACATACGTTGATCTGCTCAAAAAGCACCCCTTCACATTCGTCACCCTAGCCAGACAAGTGCAGAGTGAGCTCGTAGCGAAAGCGTATGAAATGGCTAATAGCAACGAGCTTGATATTATTCATATCTATACTAACGAGGAAGAAATCGCGCTCCCATTTGCCTCGCTTTGTAATAAGCCTGTTGTCCTGACTCATCACGACCCATATAACTTTCTGATTAAGTATAAGAGTGTTTTTCCAAAATATAAGCATCTCAATTGGCTCTCTATGTCACTAGCCCAGCGCTCATCAATGCCGGAGGGAACGAATTGGGTTGCCAATATTTATCATGGCATTGACCCACTGCACTATCAGCCAAGCACTAATCCTACTGCTGATTATCTCGTATTTCTTGGGAGAATTATTTCACCAAAAGGGCTTGATATAGCGATTGGAGCTCTAAAGAGCTACAACAGGACTCATCACACGAAGTACAAACTAAAGATTGCGGGCAAGCATTATGCGGGCAAAAAAGATGCCTATTGGCAGGACCAGATTATGCCGCATATTGATGGTGACGAGGTTCAGTTTTTAGGCTTCATTAGGGATACAAAAGAGAAAGCAGAGCTCCTAAAGAACGCAGCCGCTCTGCTTATTCCATCAACATTTGAAGAACCCTTTGGCATGGTGATGATAGAGTCACTTGCCTGTGGCACTCCTATCATAGGACTTGATTCCGGAGCGATACCAGAAGTAATAGAGGACGGAAAAACTGGCATTATTGTTCAAAAGCAGTTGCAAGATATAACAGCTACCAATGGCAACGCTCTTGATAGGGAGGCCACAGTAGCTGCCTTTACCAAGGCAATTGAAGGGATAGAACACTTAGATCGTGGTGTGTGCCGCATAAGTTTCGAACGTCGCTTCACGCTTGATCGAATGGTCAAAGAGCATCTTCAGGCTTATCAGAGACTCGTTACAGGATCACCAGGGGAGCTTTGATATGTGGATGAGGATCGTACCCTTCTAGTACGAAATTCTCTTCTCTAAAATCATCAATACTCTTCACGTCACCCACAATCCTAAGCTTAGGCAACTGTTTGGGCTTGCGACGAAGCTGTTCTTTCGCCTGCTCGATGTGATTATTGTACAGGTGACCATTGCCGATAGTGACAATCAGTTCACGTGCCTCAAGGCCTGTGAGGTGCGCGACCATCTCTAGCAGCATGGCGTACTGTGCAATGTTGAACGGGAGTCCTAGAAAGACATCAGATGAACGCTGGTACAGCTGCATACGAAGCTTTCCTTTGGTGACGTCAAACTGAAACATTGTATGACATGGGGGGAGGCGCATCTCTTCTAACTCGGCAGCGTTCCAGGCAGTAACGATTATCGCCTTTGAATGGGGGTTATTCTTAATCTGGTCAATTGCCCACTGGAGTTGATCGACTTCACGGCCGTCAGTGGCCTTCCAGCGGCGCCACTGCACACCGTAAACAGGGCCAAGGTTCAGATCTTTATCGGCAAACTCATCCCAGTACCGGATATTGTGATCCTGAAGGTACTTGATATTAGAATCACCAGAAACAAACCAGAGTAGTTCGTGCAGCAGAATTTTAAACGGCATCTTTTTAGAGGTAAGCAGCGGATAGCCCTGCCTAAGATCAAAACGCATCTGGTAACCAAAGATAGATTTAATACCATGAACGCCACGAGTCGGCTTGCTCTTACCATCTTTGAGGATGTGGGCCATAAGTTTTAGATATTCATATTCGGGATGTGACATAAGCGTTATTATACTCCTGTTTCAGTTACAATTCTTCGTATCTTTTTACCGGCTGCTTCCATCATTGCTATTGCATAACTGTTTGAATGATCATGCACGTAAACGAATTCATCTATATCGGTCTCTATTAACATTCGTGCACAGTTAGGGCAGAACAGAAGATTGATCAGTAGAGTTGTGCCCGTTAAATCAATACCTCTTTTACCAGCTTGTATAATCATTTCTACTTCAGCATGCACAGCATCGTAATGATTCATATCATGCGGCGGCGAAAAATTCTTTTCGCGTGAGGCACCGTGATGCATCGCATACGTTTGATAGGGTACCACTCTATTGAATGTGCTTAACAAAAACCGATATCCTAAACCAGATTTTTTAGCCAAAACAGCTCCAGTTTGGAACGAGTTATCAAAAGACTGGGTAGCTGCTATCTCCGCCATAGCAAGCAGCTCAGTATCAGTGTAAATCTTATCCTTGGGGCCGTTAACTAACCTTTCGATATCTCCTACTACTGCCGCTTCATACTCCCTCGCCTCGTCCTCATCGCTAAATGGCGATACTAATTCATAAGGGATTTTCCGATTTATAAGAACATAGAACGGCTCTCTTGTATGGAACGAGTACTTCCACGAGCCATTGATAAAGACAGCGCGGCGAAAATCGAGCTCCTTTAGAAGATACTTTGTTTCCCGCTGAAAGTAGAGTAGTGGGTAAATTTTGAAGGGACTAGTAGACGTATCAACCTTGTTGATAATCTCCTGAATGTCTGGCAGCTGCAACGTCTTAAACTGTGGTTGACCCTCGAAACCTTCAATAAAGTCTTCTTTGGCGATGCCTAAAACAATATTGCCCTTTGGTAAGTACTCACGAACGAGCTGCGTAAAACGTCGCTGACTCATTTCACGGGGAGCAGCAATAAATGTAGCGCGAAGAGTATTAACCCTGTCTTTGCTGCCAAATGCTAATGTACCCCAGTCAAAAGATTTCATACGTCGCCTTCTTTGTACTTCTTGTCAAATTTAGCACTCAGTTCTTTGATTTTCTTGTTCTGGGTGCGGTAAAGAGCCGTGTTTTCTAGCGGAGTATTTTGCAGTTGACGATAATGCCACTCATTTA
>PJQJ01000021.1:9445-10442 GCA_002861585.1 Candidatus Saccharimonadota bacterium
ACGGTACTCTGAGCCTCTGCGCCGTCCTTTTGTATGAACTGCATGCCCCTGATACCATGGACTTTTTTGATGAGTTTTTTAGCGATGTAGGTTAGTTTTCGAACGGTGTCCCACTCAGTAGGAGTTAGTTCTTTAATAGATCGCACATGACGACGTGGAATGATCATCATATGACCATCAATATAGGCATACAGAACAATAGTCAGAACCATACCGTTCTCTTCAAATAAGACATACTTATCGCGAAGATCACAAAAGACACATTTGCCAACACTCTGCCAAACACCATCATATTTTTTGGTAAAGCGAGCATCTCGATACTGTACTTGCTTCTGTTGATCTTCGTTCATCGAGAGACCTACTTCTCCTTGAGTGGATCTTTGCGAAGTTCCATAAAGTCTTTAAAGACATCACCAAGGTGCGCACCAATTGCTCGTTGGACAATTTTGGTAGTTGAAAGAACAGTCGATTGTCGGTCAACTATTTTTACTTCGCCGCCGTACTTAACAACGGTTTTGTACTCGCGCGATTCTTTATAATTTTCATTCCAGTCTTCTTTTACAGTCACGTAAACATCGGGCTTTAGTAGTCCTAAAGAAGGCTGGCAGCTAGGTTCTGGTAGAATCGTGACGAAATCAACCGCTCGAAGGTACGTAAGCATCTCAGAACGAATCTTTTCGTCGAGAATCGGCTTAGTGAAACCTTTCACTTTTCTAATAGCTTCGTTACTACTCACACCGACAACTAAAATATCACCTTCAGCTTTTGCCTGTTCAAGATAGCGGCACTGTCCCACATGTAGTAGATCCCATGAACCAGCCGTAAAAACAATCTTCTTCTCTTTTTCTTTAAGCTTTTCGTGCAGTGTCATTAAATCACTTTGCGAAATAAGCCGCTTTTTCCAAGACGACGCCATATGTAAGACTCCCGGGAACACCTTATACCTTATAACTAGCGTTCATTATATCATTTGAGCGCAGTAATAATATGGCGCTTT
>PJQJ01000021.1:10810-11284 GCA_002861585.1 Candidatus Saccharimonadota bacterium
GCCACGGACAAAATCCATATGAAGCACTTGTTGGTCTTTTACATTACGCAGCTCCTTAAGCAGTTTTCGCATCGCACGAATAGAGGCGAGAGGGCATTGCACGCCTAGTTTATGTAGCATAGCCATCTGAACATCCTTCAATGTAAAGTAGCGCTCCATACGTTCTAGAATTGGAGTGAATTCGTCACCAAAAAGGGGGATTGCACCAACTTCGAAGTCTTGAAGATGTGAGTGCATATCACTCATCGCTTTACCAAGTAATTTAATATGATCCTGAGTATAGCCTTCCCATGGAATAGTGCTGCCTGGCAGGTATCCATAAAGAGAGGCAAAACGATTGCCGGATGGAGTATTAATCTGCACTATCCTAGAATCTACTGTTGTTCGAGCCGGAAATCCCTTGCTTGCTAAAAAATTTGAAACCGCATTAGCGTTAATAATGCGCTGTTCAATTTCTGGCTCTTTTTTATACAT
>PJQJ01000021.1:11576-11996 GCA_002861585.1 Candidatus Saccharimonadota bacterium
TGGATTTGAGTAAGTAAAAGCTTGTCGGCAAGATCAAGCGACTGCGTAAATATTTGTCCACCGCCGATAATAAATACTTCGTCAGAATCGGTAGCGTCGATTGCCTCTTCAATAGAATGAGCAACGATAGCACCAGGGAACGAGAATGTACGATCGCGAGTAACAACAATACTTATTCGATTAGGTAACAGTTTTCCGCCTGTCCGATGCAGTAAATGGTCAAAGCTATTCTTTCCCATTATTATCGGATGACCCGTTGTCAGTTCTTTAAAGCGCTTTAGATCATCAGCTAAATGCCATGGAAAATCATTGTCTTTTCCAATCATTCTGTTTTTGGTAAGAGCCGCAATAATAGAGATCATTACTGGTATTGTAACCTATTTATAAGGCTCGTATCACATGATAATTTGATGAACTATA
>PJQJ01000021.1:12183-12475 GCA_002861585.1 Candidatus Saccharimonadota bacterium
CCTTTGAACATATCCGTTCTGTAAGGTAAACATACTGTTTAGTAGTTCGCATATCGTTCGATGCGGTTCATCGCCCTCTTCATCCGGACGGGGACGAAGGTCAATATTGTAACTGGCTCGTTTTGGAACTCCAATACCTGTTGCTTCGTCGTACGCGTACAGATGCTTCTGTCGAACCACGACAAACTGCAGCTCGTTCTGATCGGAGCAATGAATACGGCGTATTTCAAGATCTGCACTATTATCCTCAATACTATGATCATTACCAAGAAAAACAGCATTAGGAAGGTAT
>PJQJ01000021.1:12547-12794 GCA_002861585.1 Candidatus Saccharimonadota bacterium
GCAAGTTCTATGCTACCAAGAGTAGGGTTGTCGATTAGGAATTTTAGGGCAGATGCAGCGTCTTTTGGCTCGGCAAGAAGTTCGTGTATCGTTTGAGCAATCTCATATGTACGATCATCCAAGCGATTTAAGAGCTGTTGCAGAAGCGAGGGAGCAGGTTCTCGCTTAAGCAGTTTTCGCTGCATCTCTCGAGCAGCCTCATCGGCCTTGATAAGATTGTCCTCTCCGCGTGCAAGTTCTAGCAGGA
>PJQJ01000021.1:12904-13078 GCA_002861585.1 Candidatus Saccharimonadota bacterium
ACGCGCATATTGAGTGCACTGATTGTTGAAACATAAATAATTTCATCAGCAGCTTTATAATCTTCGCCGTAGACAGCACGAATATTAGCTTCAGAAGCAGCAATAGAAGCTTCAATGAGCGGGACAGTGTCACTTCGGTATCTTCCGTTTGAGACAAGAGGAGTGAGAAGAGTA
>PJQJ01000021.1:13168-15145 GCA_002861585.1 Candidatus Saccharimonadota bacterium
GCTTTAGTCAATTTTACTGTGGGTGGAGCGGCATCTGTAAAAGATTGCCGCTCCACCCGTCAGTCAGCTTCTGGGGCTGGCCGCTTTCACTGGGCGGTGACGATGCGAGGTGAGTTGACGCCCGCAGCGTGCATCCGCCTGATGAAAGCGACTGCGTACTGGTTGTGCTCGACGCCCGGCAGACGAGCCAGACGATTCAGCATCCGTCCGGCGAGATTCCGCCAGGAGATGCTGTACGACTCGGCGTAGCTCGCGATCATCTCATCGACGGACTCGCCGTTGGTGACGTAGATGCAGAGACGAGCCACCGTTCGATCGCGGATTTCACGAAACGTCAGGTGGTGCGGCTCATGATCAGTGTCGCAGGAAGCTGTACGGGCATCTTTAAACCCCTCTTAGGTTGGATGTTACCAGCTGACTGACTGGGGCGACGCTTATCGCCCCAGAGTAACCCTTTAGTCTTACAGGACTACTCTAAAACGATAAAACCGGAACTTCCGTTGATGGATGTTCCGGCTATATTTTGCCTTTTTGGTTTTGTAACGTTATTCTAATCCATCAACTAAGCAACGCTAATAATGAGCTTGAGAGCCCACTGGCGATACATCTTAGCTGAAGTATTGAAAGACATTACCTCTTCTTTTTACTGCAATTGGTCGTTTTCGTCAAGAGAAATGCGAATTACATCTGTAAAACTGTTGATTAGATGACTACTTTTTGTTACACTAGCTAGCGAACATTACCGAAGACGGTAGCAGCTAACCGCTTAATCAGCTACCCAGGCGATGAGACAAACACTCTAGGTATTATAAAATATGCCACCACGAGAAGTCTTTGGTAATGCGAGAACCAAAGACTTTTTTCTTTGCTCCTCGATAAGTTACCTTAACAACTTGGTTCGTTTTATGACTATTATCAAAACCCTGAAAAAACTGTAAGGAGTTTTTATGGCAATTTCACGCGATAAAAAAGGCGCGTTGGTTGCTGAAATGACTGATCTCCTTAGTAGCGCTAAGATGACTGTGTTTGCTCAATACCAAGGTATGAGCGTCGGTGAAGTACAACAACTTCGTCGTGCAGCACGCGAAGCTGGCGTTACGGTCAAAGTGGTAAAGAACCGTCTTGTCCGCGTTGCAATGGATTCCATTGATACCTACAAAGACACCGACACGTCACCACTAAAGGGACAGTTACTCTACGCAATCAGTGCAGATGATGAAGTAGCTCCTGCGCAAAGCCTTAACAACTTTGCAAAAACCAATCCAACACTAGCATTTGTCGGCGGATTTAGCGCCGAGGGTGCACTGCTAAGTGCTGACGATGTAAAAGCTCTTGCTGGACTTCCAAGCAAGAACGAGCTTATTGCTCAAACAATCGCTCAGCTGCTTTCACCAGTACACGATGTTACAAATGGCCTTTCTGGCAATTTGCACGCCCTATTGGATGGTATCGAAGCAAAAGCTACGAGTTAATCACAAAATATATGCAACCGGGGAATCGGTTATCCGATATACGCCTGCAATAGTTTACCTACCGTAAAGCAATTGTCGGTGCTACCCCACTATCGTTCGTTTTTCAAACACACTATTAATGAAAGGAATCACAATGGCTGATTTAAAGAAACTTGCAGAAGAGCTAACTAGCTTAACTGTACTTGAAGTTAACGATCTTAAGAACATCCTTAAGGATGAGTACGGCATCGAGCCTGCAGCTGCTGCAGTTGCTGTTGCTGGTCCTGCTGCTGGCGGTGATGCTGCCAACGCAGAAGACGAAAAGACTGAATTCACTGTTACCCTTAAGGACGCAGGTTCTCAGAAGGTTGCAGTTATCAAGGCTGTTAAAGAACTTACCGGTCTTGGCCTTGGTGAGGCTAAGGGTCTTGTTGATAACGCTCCAAGCGCAATCAAAGAGAAAGTTAGCAAAGACGAAGCTGAAGCTGCACGAAAATCTCTTGAAGACGCTGGCGCTTCAGTTGAA
>PJQJ01000012.1:0-256 GCA_002861585.1 Candidatus Saccharimonadota bacterium
ACAACTACTCTCATTCATAAAGGCAGAGCTAAAGCCGACGTTCAAGGTTGCTCTGCTTAGTAATGTTGGTCGGGGATGGCTGGACGATTTTTTCACCAAAGAGGACCTGCATGACCTATTCGACGCCGTCGTACTATCAAGCGAAATCGGAATTATTAAGCCTGACGAACGGGCGTATGTCATAGCGGCCGATCGCTTGGGGCTGCCACCGGATGAGTGCATCATGATCGATGATCGACTAGATAACTGTCATGGT
>PJQJ01000012.1:272-968 GCA_002861585.1 Candidatus Saccharimonadota bacterium
TGAAGTGGATACAGTACCAAGAACTTAGACAGCTGGAGCAGGATCTCGCTTCCTCCATCTCCTAATCAACATTGGAATAATTTTTATGCTTGACGGACGAAAGGAGTAGGAGTATACCGGAGGTATAGCAACTAGTGTTGTGGCAGTGTGGGGCTGCGAGTGAGATAAATATGAGTTATTCAGAAGTGTTAACTGTTGGTGGGCAACAGATTATTAGAGAGACCCTAGGAGCAAAACGGGGTGTACGACCAACCATGACAATTACCAGACCGCTAAAGGATACTGGTGAGCGTCCTCGTCTGGCCTGTCCTGGTATTTGCGAAACAAAAGAAGCGTTTGATGAAATCAGCATTCTGAGCGCCCTCGCGGGTGTTGCTTTTGTTGCGTACGATCAACCGAGGGTATGGCTTCCTATTACAGTTGAGGGGGCTCAAGACCTCCGCGTTAGCAGCACTATTAACGCAATCAATACAACCAATGACCTATTTGACGGCAGGGGAGTGATTGCTCAACCGCACAGCTTGGGTGGTGTTGATGTCGCATATGCCGAACCAGAGCTAACGCCAAAAGTCATGCCAGAGGTTACTTTTATGGCAGCGGCTGGTCTCCGCAAAAACAGCGCCCTCGGACTATGGTTCAATACACAAATCGGCATAGTAAGCGAAGCTCATGATATGGGTGTAAATCAGGGTGCTC
>PJQJ01000012.1:1136-4984 GCA_002861585.1 Candidatus Saccharimonadota bacterium
GGGAAGTAACGGGCCTGAACATAAAGACGCTGACAGTTGAAGATACACTCGGCAGGGCCTGCCATAGCATGCCTACCTGTGCTCCTGAACCGGTCATACGAACACTTACCGACTTAGCGAAAGAGTATGCCGCTCAAGGAGCTCCTGTTACTTCAATTGACAGGTTCAAGGCAAGCACAACTCGAGATGGGGATAACTCTACGACAATTGCACAACAAACTGCTTGACTTTACTGCTCCGGGTCGAGACAATAAGCTCAAGCCTCATAAAGGAGCTAAAATAAAAAATGACAAAATTAACAACAAACAGGGCCGTTGGCCTAGTTACTGCTTTTGCAGTGCTAGCAACATCGGCAGTACCTTTAGGTGCATCTGCAGCAACGAGTACATCAAGCATTGAAGCAACAGTTGCTTCGGTGATATCTGTAACGTCTGCAACGTCAGTTTCCATATCGGTACTACCAGCGGGCGGTGCGAAGATGAGTAGCATCTCCGACTCGGTGACGGTAGATACTAATGACACGAAGGGATATTCGCTAACCCTTAATAACAGCGATACTAGCACAGCATTGGATAATGGGGCAGCAGGCCTTATTCCTGCGCATGCAGGTACACCGGCATCTCCATCTGACCTAGCGGTCAATACATGGGGTTTTCGTGTTGATGGCTTGGGAGCGTTTGGCACAGGAACAACGACAGAAACAAACGTTTCTACCAGTGCCTTTACCTGGGCTGGTATTCCAGCTTCGACTTCTCCACAGCAGATTAAAAGTACGACCGCCGCTGGTACCGGCAGTGCAACAACTGTCTGGTATGGCGTAAAAGCCGATGGTACTAACCCCGACGGATCATACATCGATACCGTTACCTATACTGCGACCGTTAATCCGTAGTGATATCTACAGTCATAGGTTATAGTAATAATTACATTATTACCATAAAACAATTGACATAAGCAGTTTCAAAATAGAGAATAAGCGTATACGCAAAAAAAGGAGTGGTATAAAAATGAAAAAATTAAGTCAAAATCTAGGCCGTTGGACTGCAGCTATCGCTGTTGTTGGTGTCGCACTAGCACCTATTGGTGCATCTGCTGCAACTGATACAACAAGCGTTGAAGCAACAGTTGCTTCCGTTATCAGTGTTAGCTCAAACCCAACTGTAGCAATCAGTGTTACACCTACAGCTGCCGGTACAGAAGCAACGGGTACTGATACTGTTACTGTTGATTCTAACGACGCTGACGGTTATAACCTAACACTCGAGAACGATGCAACCCTTACTATGGCTGGTAGCCAGGGTGGTACACTTGCAAAGACTGCTGGTACATTCGCTACGCCTGCTGCTTTAGGTACCAACTCTTGGGGTTACCGATTAAGTGGCTTTGCTGCTGGTACATTCGCCGGTGTTGAAGATCTAGCTCAGAACATTCGTTCTACAACTACTACCGCTTCAGCTGAAGCAACATCAGTTACATATGGTGTAAAGGTTAACACTAGCGTTCCTGCTGGTGTCTACACTGACACCGTTACTTACACTGCAACAGTTAAGTAGTTTTAGTCAGTAGATTAACAAAAAACGGATCCCTAGTGGGTCTGTTTTTTGTTTAGCATAAGCAGCATTGACTTAGAGGTTTCTCCCTGTAAAATAGAGCCAAGAAGAGTTATTAAAATTAAAAATACTATTTTACGTATTAGTAAAAACAGTAGACGGGGTGATTAGGGGTATGCAACGATTACTATCTTTTAATAAGACACATTTACTCTGGGCTATGGTAGCAGCAGTCATTTTATCAATGATGAGCGTAACTATTCAGGCTCAGGAGAAGCAACAACTGGAGACTCTGACGCTCTCACCATCGTCTCAGCCATTTAAAGTTAATGCCGGCGAGACCGTTACGGGAAAGATGAATATCATCAATAGCGGCGACGTTGCCTATGACTTCACGGTATATGCTCGTCCATATAGCGTCAATGATGAAAAATACGAACCTAACTTTACCGATGAAAAGCCAAATGCAGATGTCTATAAATGGGTGCAGTTTGATAAGACAAAGTATTCACTAGAGCCAAAAGAAACTGCTGAAGTTACCTACACAGTAAATGTTCCAGAAGGCGCAGCACCTGGTGGACACTACGGTGTTGTATTTGCTGAGACAAAAGAGCGCGAACTCGGTACAACCGGTGTTGCTCGTCAAAAGCGAGTCGGTCAGATTATCTACATGACAGTCAATGGACAGGTGAGGACTGGCGGTGAGATAAAGGGATTTGTTCTGCCGTTCTGGCAGACCCGTCCACCCGTATTAAGTGCTGCTCGTGTCGCAAATACTGGTAATGTCGACTTTGAAGCAAAAGTGAGTACTATCGCTAGGGACATCTTTGGCCGGGCCAAATTTACATACACGGGTGATCCAATCGTTTTGCCAGATACGACTCGACTAGTTGATATGAACTGGGAAAAGGCACCAACATTTGGACTATTCAAAGTTGAACAAAAGATTGAGTTTTTAGATCAGAAGCACGAAAACAGCGGTTGGGTACTGGTTGCTCCGCGTTGGTTCCCATTAATATTTATCGTAATCATAGCAGCAGGAGTCGGATATGCAGTACTTCAGCGACGCTCGAACCGCCGTTAAGCTACTACCTGTTGCACTTTTAGCAGCACTGTTGTTACCAATTGGTCAGGTTTCGGCACAGCAGGTAAAGGACAGCCAGATTAACGTTAGGATCTGTCCGGCTCCTAGCCAGTCTAGTTTTACGATAGATGAGCCTGCCAGTGATTCTGTTGTAGATAAGAGCAAGATTGTGGTACGCGGCAGTGTTCAGAACATTTCCCAAATAGACTTTGTCATTGATGACGTTTATGACAGCACGGTAGCCATCGGAACAGCAGACACAGAGTATTCGCATAGTGTCTCGGTTGGTGTAGGAACACATACGATAAAGCTTATTGGCTACGATAGTTGTCATCAAGCAAATCATATGAAGAGTGTGGTAATAACGTATCAATTGGGTGGGCTTCCTAGTAGCGGTAGCAACACGACTACTATCGTTCCTGGTTCAATCTCGCGTGGTGGTAGTGGTGGCTCGAACACTTCATCACCCGAAACGGTTACTACTGAACAACTTGAACAAGAGAGTGGGGGGTTAATACCTGGACTCAGTAAGATTGCAATCCCTCGAACCATAGGTGATATTAACCGTGGTCTCGATCTGGATACCTCTTTTCAGAATGATGTGCATAGTCTTTGGCGAGGCGTGTCTGTGATGTTAGGAATCCTGTTTTTAGCGGCCGCTCCCGTCCTTTTTCAGAATTTGATGTCGCCACTACTTACGCAAATCTTTAAAAGAGGTGGATCGACTGGTGGTGATACGTTTCCTGTTGTTAGCTCTGCGCCTCACCATCATATAATTATGCGATTATTTGGTCTGGTACTTATCGTAGTGCCGTTTCTCGTGTAAGCAGCAGCTTTTTGATATACTAGCAACAAGAGAAGAAGGATGGGTGTGAGTGAATGGCTAGGATAGACCGTAGGTCCTTAGTGGTAAGTGCAGTAGCGCTGGTAGCGGGTGCTTTTGTTGTGGTGCCCAGTGTATCGGCCGATCGCTTTAATAGCACCAGCTACACAATTGATGCAAGTGTCAGCAATAGCTTTGGTGGAGCAACAAGCTCAACAAGCTACAGAATGGAATCTAGCGGTGGCGAAGCAGTCATTGGTAATGGGTCAGCCGGTAGTTATAAATTAGGGCAAGGGTACGTTGCACAGCTAGAAAAGTCGCTTGAGCTACAAGTGCAACCAAGTTCTATAGCTGCTTACTATCATTTCGACGAGAAAGTTGGCACGAAAGG
>PJQJ01000012.1:5353-6265 GCA_002861585.1 Candidatus Saccharimonadota bacterium
ATCGCAGATGAAAATATATGTAAACGGAGTACTGGAAGGGACAGTAGGTGATTCAACGGCGACTGCCACGACTAACGGTTCTGCTATCGGTATTGCAAGGCGGATAGGTGGCACCAATTATTACGGTGGCGCAATCGACGAGGTTAAGATATTTGATAAAGCATTATCGGATAAAGAAGTAGCTAATGAATATGCTGCGCAAAATGCTGGCATTCGTAATTCGCTCACATTTGCAACACTTGATGCTGTTTCTTCAAAGACGGTAGCCTCTAAGGCGGTCGTACAGACCGATGCACCTGGTTATACCATCGCGCTTTCTCAGAATGGAAATATGACGAGTGGAGCTAATAGTATTCCGGCTATTAGCAGTGGAACGATAACGACACCGGTTGCCTGGAACGAAGGTGTAACTGAAGGTCTTGGTTTTACCCTGACGAGCGGTAGTGGCTTGGATTCAAAGTGGGGCACTAGTCCGAATTTCAATTACGCGGCTATACCTGGGGCTAGTACATCATTTTATACTAGATCAGGTTATACAGGGGGAGTGAAGGATATACTCAGCGTGCAGCATAGAGTGGATATTCCCGGTTCTCAGCCAGTCGGTGATTACAAAAACACGGTGACATATACGGCGACGATGATTCCATGATCACTGTTGGCGGCAAAAAATTATTGATGGGAGTGTGGCTGCTGAGCTTGATGGTGGGTCTCGGGACATTATCTTCCTCTGAGGCAAAAGCTGCAGCTTTGCAGATACGCCCGCTCTCATATCCTCATGATTTAAAGAATGGACCAGAAAAGTTAAAACCCGGCGAGACGAAAAAGGGTTTTGTTGACGTTTCCAATGCCTCTCATAGTGCAACGTCCGTTACTTTGAAAGTACAGGGATTCAAGCAGGTTGATGATCAGGGT
>PJQJ01000012.1:6409-6931 GCA_002861585.1 Candidatus Saccharimonadota bacterium
ATTTTTGCTTCGTCAAAGAGTGAAGGTGGCAGCGGTATTACTCCATCCACTGAGGTCGGAACACTCTTATTCATACAGAATGGAGAAGGGGGGCCGAGAAATGCCGCTATAACCAACCTAAAAGTGCCGCTTCTCAATTTCAGTAGCAGTATCAAGGGTGAGGTAGCTCTACGCAATTCAGCCGATCAAAACCAGGCAACTGGTTTCTTTCCTGAATATACCATTTCGCTCGGTCCGGTCTTTTCACAGAGCAAAGAGTTTAGGGGTCCACTGGTATTTAGTGGGGTAACAAGAGTTACTACTTTTGAATTGCCAACAGATCGAGTAGGTTTTTACAAAGTTGAAGCTAAAACGACGGGCGGCTATGCCAGTAAGTGGGTCTTTATTGCAACTGGCGTTTGGCGCTGGGTGTTAGTAGCAGTGCTGCTGGTTATTCTGATCGCTATTGTCGCTGCTATAGGGCTACGAAGAAGGCAAAGCTTTGGCTACCGAAGGAAATAGTACAACAATTTATTATTCTTA
>PJQJ01000012.1:7186-8949 GCA_002861585.1 Candidatus Saccharimonadota bacterium
CTTAGTGCTCTCGGGCTTATACTGGCATTGTCATTTGCCGGATACAGCTGGTACAGCGGCAGCACCGGCAACGGTTTGATTGCTCGTGACCGATATCAGGCAGTTTTCTTATCTAATGGACAGGTTTATTTTGGAAAGTTAACACTGGTTGATGATCAGTACGTAAAACTTCAGGACATCTACTACTTGGAATTGAGCCAAAATTTACAACAGGCCACTACCACAACTGAGAAAAAAGAGGGTGAAGGGGCAGTAGCGGGTGCGCAATCTGACCCTCGCCTGATTAAGCTTGGGCAGGAGATTCATGGTCCTGAGGACGAGATGGTTCTGAATAAAGATCAGGTTCTTTTTTGGGAGAACCTAAAGCAAGACGGTACTTTGAGCAAGAGTATCAAAGACTATATGAATAAGAAGTAATCAGTAAGCGTTTTTCCTGTGTAAATAGGGTAGAAGTAATAAGAGGGCATCGCAAAAGTGGTAGAGGTAAGGGGACAGAAAAGGGGTAGAGTATCAAGGCTCTCTTCTGTATTGTCGAAAACAGCCTCAGTAAGTCCACAATCACTATTGCAAAAATATTTTGCTGGGTGTAGGATTAGCGTAAGCACAAAAGCGTGTGAAACAAAAAGAGTTGAGAGAAAAAAATGGGCCTAAACAAAAGTGTATTTAGGTTTCCGTTGGTGGCAGTTATTATTACATCGTTTGTAATAATCAGCAGCATACTAATGGTAGTGTGGTATTCCGCCTCAAAAGAGCCGGTATCAGCCGCCCAAACCGTTCCGTATAAGGTAAATTTTCAAGGTCGCCTGACCAATAGTGCTGGTAATGTACTAGCTGATGGCGATTACAATGTTAAATTTCGTCTGTATAACGTCTCGACTGCTGGTACGCCAGTCTGGCAAGAGTTACGTGAAACAACGAACCGCATTAAGGTGACTAACGGTCTCTTTTCGGTTCAATTAGGGGACGTCACGGCTCTGAGCCCTTCTATCTTTACTTCGCAGCCTCTCTACTTTGAGGTAGAGCTGCCAACAACCGCTACTGCGACCTGTAGTACCGCAGGTTGTGCAACCTTTGATGGTACAGAAATTATGACACCGCGTCGTCCGCTTGGATCAAGTCCTTACGCCATGAATAGCGACACGCTTGATGGTATTGATGCACCAAGCTTCGCGCGTCGTGACGAAAACAATACTTTTACGGGTACGCAATTATTCAAATCAGATTCCGCAGCAGCTATTACAGTACAAAACACGGCGGGAACAAATACTCTTATTGTCGATAATGCTGCTAAGCGAATAGCAGTGGGTAGTGTTACGTCTGCATCAGGGACACTTTTTGTTCAGAATGAAACAACTGAAACACTGCCGGCGCTTGTAGTCAATAATAAAGGCACAGGAGATATCTTTAGCCTTCAGCAGGGAGGAGCTACACGATTTAAAATTGCAAGCAGCGGTGCAACGACATTGAGTTCAGACTCTACGGCAGGCTTTGTAGTGCAAAATGCCGCTGGAACAGAGAATGTATTTACAGTCGATACTACTAATAAGAGGGCCGTCCTCGGCGCAACAACTGGATCACTAGCCGGTAGTCAATTACTAGTGGGAACGGCAGAGTTCACCGGTACCCTCCGCGTAGGTGATGCAACGAATGGTGCAGACTTTACTTCTAGCGGTCTAACACTTCGGGGTAATGCACGCCCAACTCGTACAGTTGGACTATCGCCAGAATATGCCGGAGCAACATTTATTGGTGACGGTACGGAT
>PJQJ01000012.1:9275-11252 GCA_002861585.1 Candidatus Saccharimonadota bacterium
GGCGAAGGTGACGACAGCATCACCACTCGGAGCTTGTACTATCAATGCCGGTGATACGATTACTTTCAAGATCAACGTCAAGACCATATCAACATCGACCAATGGTGTGTTGGCAGGAGAGCTATCCTTCAGCTACAGAAGCAAGTTCTAATACTTAGGAAATAGATATTAAAAAAACAAAAAAATAAAATACGGATGAAGAGGGAAACTGGGTGCAAAAACCTGTCTTAAAGGTAGTGCAACCAACCTTCTTCTGCTACAATAAAACCATAAACATTATCCGTTAACTGTGACCATAAATGTTTAGTCCAAACTGTTGATTTCAAACAAAAACTATCAAACATAAATCGCGAATTCCTTCGCGATTTTATAATGTTATTTAAGGTGTGATAGGTTAGAGGTCAGGTTTGAACTTTTTACGGATTGCAGCACCAAAGTATCAAGATTTAGCACGCAGAATCTCTTCTGTGAAGCCGCGACATTTCCTAATTCCCGTCGTAGTTTTAGTGCTAATCTTTGCCTTTATACGATTTCAGAACGCGAAGGCGGCCTCAACGGTGTTGGTCCCTAATGCTGACGTAACGACTCAATGGCCAGTTTTAGGCGGTACGGCTGATAGTTCTTGTAGTGGTACCCACTGTACGCGTGTTGACGAGGGTGCAACTCCGAACGATAACGATTATGTAGGTACTGGTACGAGCGGCACTGGCGATGAAGTAGAGGTTTATGAACTTTCAACTGTTGGTGGTGTCGAATCAGCTTCAAAAGTAGACGTGGTGATTCGTGGTTTCATTGCCACTGTTGGCGGTAGCGTACGTGATGCGGTTTCAGTAAACTTGCGCGTTAATGGAACACTGCAAACGGCCGTTGAGATTAAACCTTCTTCCAGCGGATACACCGACCAAACTGTCTCTTTTTCAGGAGATTGGACTCAGGCTGATGTCGACAGCATGCGGGTAGAACTTACTCGTAAGGTATTGTTTGGAACTGGTGGTTCGCCTGGTGATCGTGATGATGATTTGCGAGTCTCTAATGTTAGTGCGACTCTTACATATTTTCAGGTCATAAACTACAGTCAAACGGCATATCGATGGTTTAACCACAATACATCCTATGGTAAAGACACCCTAGGATGGTGGGATACGGCTTGGAAGTCTCGACGTATTATTAATTTTGATAACCCTGGTGCAACTGAGAACCTAACTAATTTTCCGGTACTAGTCTATCTTGATCCAACCAAAGTGGATTACGACAAGACCCAGAACGGTGGTCAGGATATTCGCTTTGTCGATCAGGATGGAGCAGTGCTTCATCATGAAATAAAGACCTGGAACGAAGCCGATAAGAGCGAAGTCTGGGTAAAGATTCCCCAACTCGATGCTGGCAAGAATGACTTTATCTACATGTATTACGATAATCCGGCGGCAACAGATGGCCAGAACAAGACCGGCGTCTGGAGTAATGGTTATAGCTCAGTCTATCACCTGGAAGAGCATAATCCGGGCAAGGGAGGAGTGGATATCTACAAGGACGCCACTGCAAACGCACTTCATTGTGATGACATTGTGGATGACTTCAACAAAGAGGATAAGATTGGTGCCAGTCAGTCTTTTCGTAACGCTGAAGGAGATTGGATCAGTGAATGTGGCAATCAGGGCATCACCACTAATACACTTACTCTTGAGGCTTGGGTTAAGATGGCTTCAACCGCTGGTGAGATCGATCGTTTTGTCACAATTCATCAAAAAGGAGTTGCCGACGGAGCTACTATTCGCCACGAAGGTAATGGAGTCCTGCGATTTTACTTTTTTGATACGGGCGGTACCGCTCGATCGGTTTCCGTTTCAAGCACCCTAAGCGTGAACGAGTGGGCACACGTCGCAGCGACATATGACGGTAGCACTATTCGAGTGTACAAAAATGGTGTTCAAGTGGGCTCTACAGCCATTACGGCTACAATCCGTTCCACGGATGATG
>PJQJ01000012.1:11312-13312 GCA_002861585.1 Candidatus Saccharimonadota bacterium
AAGTAGCCCGTTCTGCTTCATGGCTCAATGCGACATATCGATCAGGTAATGGGACAATGGCGCACATTGGAGCAGAAGAAACAGCAGTGAGCACGTATGCTCCGTTAGCTGCCCAGGATACCGCTGCTGCATTGCCACCAGAGGGTAAAATGCGCCTTCGCATGAACGTTGCTGTAACGAGTGACATAACCGTTGCACCAGGGAACAGTAATCTTAAATTACAGTTTGCAAAGCGAGGAACTGATAATGTCTGCGATACAAGCTTCACCGGAGAGACCTACGAAGACGTAACGACTGCTAGTGTTATTAAGTTCAACGATGACTTGGGCCTCGTGGATGGAGCAAATGCAATCGCTACAGCCAATGACCCGGTCCGATCTGGGGTTACAGCGGTAAAACAGACATATGATGATGCGAACCCTTTTACTAACAGCGCAACATTTGCCACCGGACAAGATGGAACATGGGACTTTTCATTAGCTGATAATGGCGCAGCCGATAACACCAGCTACTGCTTCAGAGTTGTGAAGGGTGGCGGTACCGTTATTGGAGGTTACAATGTTATTCCAGAGATTCGAAAGCAGAGCAGTACCTTCGACCAGTCCAGTTACCGATGGTTTGAAAACTCTGATACTGCATGGTGGAACAACAGTTGGACGAACCGTAAAAAGATAACATTCAACAACTCTGCAGCAACAGAAAACTTAGTTAATTTCCCGGTTCGCGTGTCGCTATCGAGTGCAACTATTGATTACGCAAAAACGCAGAATAGTGGACAAGACATCCGCTTTACCGATTCTGACGGAACAACACTCTTGCCACACGAAATAGAGTTATGGAATGAGGCGGGGACGAGCGAAGTATGGGTAAAGGCTCCGCAGATCGATAGCGGCTCAACGACCGACCACATTTGGATGTACTACAACAACGCTGCCGCTGCTGATGGCCAGGATGCAATAAATGTCTGGGATGAACACTCCAAGGCTGTATGGCATATGAATGAAGCAACTAACTCTACCATTCTTAAAAATTCTACGAAGTTCCATACATCAGCAGCAAAGAAGTCCGGCGTTAATAGCGGCGAGCCTATGAATGTCAGCGGTAAGATAGGTGGAGCACAAGAATTTGATGGCATCAATGATTTTGCTTCATCTACGGCCGATGCTGTATTAAACCCTGGCGTTAAGTTTACTTTTTCAACCACTCTTAACTGGAAGACTGTTCCTGCGGGCAATGTGTTTATTTCTGAGCGTGGTCAGCAGGGAGTTAATAGGTCTGGTTTGTACCTATGGATCGCCGGCGCTGGTTTTTGTGGCAAATCTACCTTCACAGTCGTGTTTGGTTTTAGGAACGCAACGGATACAGCTTGGCGAGATCACTGCTTTACCTACACTCCAACTCTTGGATCATGGGATACCCTAGTGGTTGCAATGGATGGCGCAACGATGAAGCTATATAAGAATGGGGTTGAGGTGTATAGCGCTGCAGAAACTGACTCGCCATGGGAGGGTGATATCCAAAGAACTCATTTTGGACGAGACCGACACGGTCTTAAACAGTGGAACTTTATCCTTGACGAGGCTAGTTTTTCTACCATTAACCGTTCTCCTTCATGGATAGCCGCGCAGTACAAAACTATTGATAATACATTTAATTCTTTCGCAAGCGAAGAGACGGCGCCTGCAATGCCCGCATTAGCGGCGAACGGTTCGGCTGCCACCGCACCAGCGCAGGGAATACCGTTCCGCTTAAAGATGTTGCTGCATGTCGGTACTGACAATCTAAAGGCTAATAGTGCTAGCTTCAAGCTGCAGGTAGCCCAGAAGTCAGGTACCTGCGACGCTGGTTTTAGCGGTGAAGCCTATGCTGATATAGATACAGCTAGCGGACCAATCCGGTACTACGATAATGCTAAAAGGGCAGCTGGATTAGGTGCATTTGGGAATATGGAATTAGACCCGACACATGGTTCACCAGCTCATCCATTGAGATATCAGTCA
>PJQJ01000012.1:13399-14402 GCA_002861585.1 Candidatus Saccharimonadota bacterium
GCTGCACCTGCTGGAACGAGCTACTGCTTTAGGATTGTGAAATCAGATGGTTCTACCCTAAGCGCCTACTCATCGGTCGCTGAAATCTCTACCGCGGGCACCGGTGGGGGAACTCCAGCCAAAGTAACCGTCGATCAGCAGCTTCGCGGCGGACAAGCCGTTATCAACGGAACAAAATCTCCACTTACATTTTAGGCTTGCTATTGTTCACGAGACTGCTAAAATAATAAGCATAAATAGTGTGTGCTACTTCTGCTGAAAAAGAGACAGCAGGGTAGAGGTAAAATAAAAAGTACAGTTAATAGTCCCGGAGGGGATTGTTGACACAAAAAAGAGAGGTGTGGAGTGCGACTCCGACTAATAAAAACAAAAAGTTTTTCGGGTATTCTCGATAAAATTGCATCTATCAAATTAAAGCAGGTATTCATTTTTGCCCTGTTTGTTGTACCTGTTACTGCTCTTATAACCCTTCAGGTTACTAAAGCCGCTTCGGTAAGTGCTGTTCTTACCCCTAATTCAGACGTAACCGCTCAATGGCCAGTCCTCGCGGGAACCGCAGACAATAGCTGTAGCGGTACGCACTGTACCCGTGTCGATGATGGCACGACAGCAAATGATACTGATTATGTTGGTACTGGCACCAGTGGCGCAGGTGCAGAGGTAGATGAGTACGCACTCTCGACTGCTACTAATGTTAAGAGCGCATCCAAGCTCGTCGTGACAGTTCGGGCGGTCAGTGCGACCAATGCAAACGGCGGCAACCTTGATACACTCACGGTAAACCTTCGCGTTAATGGTACTCTACAAACCGCTACCACGATAACTCCAGTATTTGATAGCACTGGTGCCTTTTCTGATTACACGGCTACTTTTAATGGGACCTGGACGCAAGCTGATGTCGATAGCATGCAGGTGAGTATTACGCACAATTTGCAAGGTGGTGGTGCTAAGTCTGGTCAAGATGATGATGTTCGTATCGCTAACGTCTATGGAACGTTAACTT
>PJQJ01000027.1:0-3317 GCA_002861585.1 Candidatus Saccharimonadota bacterium
CTACTTAATTGGTGATTTTTTGAACGTATCACGTCTGAAAACTGGAAAATTTATCGTCGAACACAATCCAGTTAATCTCGCGGATATTACGCAAGAAGAGGTTGAGCAGTTGCAATCGACTGCTCAGTCACGTGGTATTACGCTGGTATACGAAAAGCCGCAGCATTTTCCGCAGCTCGAACTTGACGACAATAAGATGCGCCAAGTCATTATGAACTTTATCGATAACGCGATCTTTTACTCGCGCTCGGGCGGTCAAGTTTGGATTGAATTAACTAAAGGCAAGGGGGAGGTGGTGCTACGAGTTCGAGATAGCGGCATCGGAGTCCCTGTTGCTGAGCGCAAGAACTTATTTACAAAGTTCTACCGAGCAACTAATGCGCGTAAGGCCAGGCCTGACGGAACGGGTATTGGGCTGTTTATGGCTAAGAAGGTCATTATTGCCCATGGAGGTGCACTTATTTTTGAAACCACAGAAGGCAAGGGGAGTGTCTTTGGATTTCGTCTTCCGCTTGAATAGTTAAAATACAGTGCGGATTGCTTCAAAAATAAGCCAACTAATAAAGCCGATACCAGCAACAAGCCCACCGCCAATCTTAAGAGGACGTTTTTTAGTCTGCCACCATTCACCTAAAGGTCCACGAGCAACTGCCTCGTAACGACGAACGGTTGGCCTTGTCTGTGACTTAGCTTCTGCGCCTTGATACGCTTTATTACGCTTCTTTTTAACATGTTGTTTTGCCATATACTCAAGATTATAGCAAATCAAAAAGCCCTTTCCCATATTGGGAGAAGGGCTTTTTGAAAAGATGTACTCGTTTATAACAGCGGGAGATAAGTAAAGCGGTATATGAGCGATCAGTCTAATAACTCATTACTGCTTCATTGCTGCGCGTAAAGCACGGCGGCTCGCAATAAACGAGTGAGCACCAAGGCCGAGGGCACTTGTTCCAAACAGACCACTTAGAAGGGCTGCAGGACCAGTACTAGGAAGGGTTTCAGGCAGCTGTTGCTGCGGCTTCTGTCCCTGACCTTGACCTTGTCCTTGCTGACACTCAACCTTCACGTCAGTGTGAGCGGTGTTGTAGAACTCATTCATGCCCTTAGGGCGAACAACACCAACATTCTTTAGAGTGTGTGTGCCACACTTATCAAACGCTTTTTTGTCGTTTACTTTAGCAGTAAAGACAACGTAGCCTGCTGCACCTGGTGCGTAGCTTCCAACGTTGATGCCGCCCTTGTAGACATTATCAGTTCCAGCTGCAACGCCGTTAGGGTTGTTACCGGTGATAATACGAGTGCTACCTGGAACGTATTCAACGTAGTCAGGAAGGTTGTCACCAACGACAACATCTTCTAGCTTTACGTTACCTTTGTTTTCGAAACGAATCATGTAATCAAGCTTATCGCCTGGTTTTGCTTCGTTCTTAACTTGCCAATCATTGTTCTTTACGTTGTTATCGCCATCGTGCTTGCTAACAAATTTGTTAACCTTTACTTCTTTGGCTTTAACACGCATTAAGACGGTGATAGTTGATTCGTATGCGTAGCATGGTTTGTACGCATCTTCAATCTTCATCTCACCCTTAGTGACATCATCACTAATAGTTTCAGTAACGTAACATTTGTTAGGGTCATTTGCAGGAACTTCTTTGTTGCCAGTCTGACATTCTTTACGTCCGTCATTGGCACCCTTGTTGTAGCGCCACTTAGCGCTGCCAGAAACGTACTCAAGGTAAGCGTTGTCGAGGCTAAGGTTAACCTGGGCGCTATCAGTAACAACGTTGCTGTTGTCGGCTTTGATAGTACCGGTAACGGTCTGGTTTTTACCCTGTGCAGTTGGAACGTTAATACCAACGCGTAGGTTCTGTGCAACTTTGTTTGAATCAAAGTTCTCGCGGTTGTGGTACCAAACTTGTACCTTCACAACGTCATCAACTTTTGCATTAACACTGTCTTTGTAGTCAGTCTCGCCAGTGGTAACGTTCGCTACCTGTACTTGACCTTCAAGACGAACATTTGCTGCGGCTTGTGCTGCAACATGTGCGTTGCTCACCATTGGAGTAACAACGGCGGAAACAGCTAGCACAACTGCGCTAAGACCAAGCATAACCTGCTTGTTCGCACGCGAAACACGGTTTAAAACGTCTTTCATTGTTTTCTCCTAATCTTGTTTGAAATTTTGCGATTGGTAAAACCATCGCTAAAAAACAAAACTTAATAAATAATCTTATCTCCCAAGCTGTTAAAGAACGCTGCTAAACGCGCTGGCTAACAAGTCGCATACATAGACATATAAGGTTGTGCTTGCGGGCACAGAACTGGTAGAAGGGGGCGCTTGCAATCGACAGTTTTCACCATCGATCAAAGTCATACCCGCGCCTTCATAAGTTCTGTGCACCGCAATTTTGTGTTCGAACACAATGTGCTTTGTAGTACCAACTACAATCGTAAGTCTACCCGGCCAACCCCTACCTAGGATTGTGGGGCCCTCGAGGGAGGTAGACTACGAAAGTAGATGATACCTCCCCGCGGAGGCTGCAGTCCTCTTTGGGGTTGCCCTGACCGCTGGCTGCGGTCTTGGCAAATTTGCTTTAATTCAGATCGAGCTACTCGACGTTCGGGAGGTCAACGCCCTCGAGAGGGTCGCTGCCAGCCGGAGCCGTCTCGTCAGACACCGGGGTGTCGACGGGGTCACTCGTGCCCTCGTCCGGGTTCTGCGTCGGCGCGGTGCCGTCGTAGTCCGGGTTGGACTGACCCGAGCTGGGCTCGGAGTCACTCTGCTGCTCGCTGGGGGTGACGACGTCACCACCAGGAGCCTTGCCACCCTGCTTTGAGTCCTCGACCTCGGTCCCACTCTGGGTGGAGTCGAGGTCACAGCTCGTACCAGAGCAGGGCGAACCCTGCTCTTCGTTGTTCTGCTCGGCGTCGCCCGCGGTGTGGCCCTCGGTCGGCGCAGTGTGCTTGGGGTCGTTGTCTTGCACCGACTGCTCCTCGGCACCACCAGGGGTGCCAGGGGCCTTGCAGAGCGTCCCTTCAGGCTGGTTGTCCGGCATGTCGGGGCACTCGTCGTGCGGCGGAGCTGGCGGCTTGCAGTCGGGCGAACCCTCCGGCAAGTCGGGATTGTACGGGCACTTCGGTGTCTTGGGGACCTCGGGGGTCTCCGGAACTTCAGTCGTCGGCGGCGTCACCACGGGGGGTGTCGTCACCGGCGGGGTAGTGACCGGAGGGATCACCGTGGGCGGAGTCGTCACGGTCGGCGGCTGCTCACTGACCGGCGGGGCCGGAGTGGGCTGCTGCGTCTCGGGACGCTCGTT
>PJQJ01000027.1:3429-3610 GCA_002861585.1 Candidatus Saccharimonadota bacterium
ATGTCGCCGGCTTCGACCGGACGGGCTGTCGTGTAGAAGACAGCCTCGCCGTTCTTGAAGTACGAGTTGCCCTCGTACTGAGCCGGGACGGTGAACTGCACCAGCGTGTGGCCTTCGCCGCTCAGGAAACGCTCGTAGTCCTCAGGACTGAGGACCCGTTGCATCTCCTCGCGGGCGGCGA
>PJQJ01000027.1:3827-4119 GCA_002861585.1 Candidatus Saccharimonadota bacterium
CCGCGCCGCCTCACGGATCTCGCGGGCGAGAGTCTTCTCGTCCTGGAGGTCCATTGGCGGACTGGAACCGCCCTGCTGTGACGTCTCCTGGGTGGACTGCCCTGGGGGGAGGTCCTCCTGGTTGACGGGGCCGACCTCGAGCTGCTCGACCTGAGTCGTGAGCTCGGAGATCTGCTGCTGCAGCCGCTCCATCTGGTCGTTGACCGACGGGCGGAAGAAAGCGTTGAACGCCTGCAGCGCGAGCAGCAGGACCAACGCGATCGCGATGATCGGCAGCCAGATGTTGCGCTTG
>PJQJ01000027.1:4291-6294 GCA_002861585.1 Candidatus Saccharimonadota bacterium
CGACTTGAGTCGACATGGGACGATCACCTCTTTCTGAGGGTCTAGTAGGGTGGGTACTGCCTTTGTCTGGGGAGCACGCTACCGATAAGCACGTTATCGGCGGAGTGCTTCCCAAAAAAGGGCGAGTACTCGGTAGGAGCAATATGTAGTTAATAAGCAATTGTGTCAAACACAAGCTGTCTTCGACAATGCCAAAGACAGAAAACCAACTAGGGTTACTAGCCAGTTTTCTGTCTTTGGATATTGAAGTAGCGCAGCCATATGTTCATGTAAGCAACTTGTTAAGGCGCACTTGATTGAAAGCCTTTTTACCTCTCTCAACCAGATAGTAGCATCTTAACACTTTTTAACTAAAATGTCAATGCTTATGTAACAATATGGCCAGATAAGCAAAACAATTATGCTTGAGCTGGAAGTATCACCTGAAACTGCTCACCCGCGTAGACACGACTGAGGTCACGTCCTGGATATGCATGTTGTAGCTCGTGAAAGATATTTTCTACCATGTGACCCTTGTCATGATCAGACATAGTAGGGTATTGGTCGGCCACGACGTGCTCTAGCTGGTGCCATACACTTTCACCATCAGTTATCGCTACGTTGATGGTTTTACCGGCAAAGTCGCCATAAAGTTCTTGGCTCCGTTCGGATATTGCATTAGCTGCTTCGGTACCTTCACTGATAATGCCACTTCCACGTTCAGCTGCAGTATCAGCGGTAGATGTATCAGCACTGGAAGGAGTGGTTGATGTCTCAGTTGGGGCTTCAGATTCATCAGTAAGGGGTTCACCACCGCCAGCATCGTTGCCTACTCGTCCTTCTGCATCTGTCCTGTCTCTAAAATCAGCCTCAGAATGAGTCGACGCTGGACCATTTATATCTTCACCATTGCCAGCTTCACTGCTGCCAGGGCTATTGATTTCGGCATCAAAGTGATTATCACCAAACCAACCATCACCCAAAAGTTCACCACGGGCAAGGGCAGGAATAGCACCATGCCAACCGGTACCCGATTGGAGGAACCAACCAACTAATCCACCAGCTGCAGCGCAGGCACCGGCTGCGAGTATAGCTTTACGCTGTGCCTTTCGCTTCTCTGCCGTTGAATCGGTTCGCTCATCTAGGACATTGCGTGAGATACTAGTGTGATCTTCGTGCAGCTGATCATGCTGGTGTGCAAATGGATCAGTATTGCTCGTTGTAAGACTTCTGTAATGATCCCGATACGCTGATTGATTGGCACTCCTCAAAGACCCTGTGCGCTGTAGGGTGTCAAAATGAGCAGGATCATTACGTTGTGCCGCTTCTTCCTCGCGACGTTGAGCTTCCATCCTAAAATATTTTGGTGCAAAACGACTTGCAAAGAGTGCACCGGCAGAAATTCCACCAACGGTAAAACCAAGCAGTGCCGTTGCTCCAATAGCAACGATAACCTTCTTTTTTGTCGATAGATTATTATATCTTTCAAAGGCAGCATCTAGCTTAGTCCGCTTGATTGGCTTGTTAGCATATCCCTGAACTTCTTCACCAATCAAGACACCATCTTCTTTTGCGGCAAGTGCAACTAAAAAAGCTCTCTGCTCTTCAAGCGAGATGTCACCTAGTCTGTCCAGCTCGGAGCGCATAAAATGTTCACGGGCAGCAACGTACTGATCATATACCTGATCTAGGTTTCGTTGAACTCGCTTGTTTCGTTTGCCAATAACCTTACCTTCACGTGCGCTTGTCATTGCTTCTGCATAGCTTGCACGTCGAGTAATAAGTTCGTTAAGTTCATCAGTTAGTTCAAAGTGAACTGTTTCTTCTGCTGGAGGAAGGAGATAGACGCCACTGGCTGGATTATTGATATAGTCCCAGGCCCACTGCTCATGTTCATCAAGGGCATATTCCCGATTTCGTGCTTCACGTCGTTCCTCTGCTTCACGAGCAGCCAACTGCTCCGGTGTTTCAACTGCTGGGGCAGGCACTGGTTCTGCTGCTGCTCCTGCAGTGTTGGGCGTGTG
>PJQJ01000027.1:6310-7562 GCA_002861585.1 Candidatus Saccharimonadota bacterium
TTAGCAGGAGGCGTAGTAATATCAGGACCGCCATCTTGATCTTGCTGCTGTGGTTCGCCCTGATCTTCTTGCGATCGACGGCTGCGTAAATGATCACGTACGCGATCAGTTCTTGCCCGACGAACCCGTCGAGCACGTCTTTCTTGGGACTGTGGATCTGTGTTACTACGTTGTTCTCGTTCTGATGATGGTGGCGTTGGAGAGTCTCCTCGTTCCATATGTCTTCTCCTTGGTCTGTCCTAAACGCAGCAGTAGCGCCGTGGCTTTACGGGCCACTAAGCGCTACTAACTTATGCGAAGGTTATTAACGGTTTAAGAAACTGTTTAGAAGCTTACGGCGGCTTAGGCTGAAGTAGTAGCCAGCAGCGGTCAGTGAGCTAATGCCAGCACCGGCACTCAGTAGTGCGCCAGGACCGGTAGAAGGTAGGACTTGCGGAGTTTCCTTACAGTCAGGACTGTCCTTTGGTAGGTTCTCTTTACCGGCAATAGGACAATTTTCTGGTTGTGCTTTCGGTTTTTCAACTGGTGTGACAGGCGGAGCTTTAACAACTGGTGCTACCGGCTTTGGTTGTTCTTTCGGTGTTGCAACAACCGGGTTACCACAAGAGGTGATAATTGCTCGGTGGAAAACGCCGTTTTTCATTATAACGATCGCAGGAATTGATGCGCTATCAAAGCTAACGTTGGTTGATCGTTCATAGTAGGTCTTACCGGCAATTGTAACAGGATTACTGCCAGTCATGTTTTCTCGTCCAACAGAACGAGCGCCAGTTGCAACTGTATTGCCATCAACTTCAATACGACCATCTTTGTAGACACGTCCCATCTTCATGTTGGCAGTGTTGCTGATATCAGCACCTGTAATGCCATAATGTGCAAATACAGCAGGAAGATCGCCTGAAGTATTCTGGTTGTACTTAGTCTGCATCTCGGCTGTATCAAGTGCTCCACAGCGCACAATTGCATTTGTATCGCAGTCGCGGCCACCAGCAGCAGATGCTGGGTTAGTGTTAGTAAAGGCAACGCCTGTAAGTAGACTTACAGCGATACCAATGCCCACAAGTAGTTTTTTCATACGGTCTCCTCTTAATTAATCTCGCTACACGCCTGTGTATTCTTCCATAATACAATGCTTTAACGCTTATGTCAATACCTACTACTGTTAAACTGCTATTGACAAGCTTTTTAAGGCAAAGTAAAACGTGCCCGGCTATAAAGACCTAAGGCACGTTTTGACTTGTGTCTATCTAGA
>PJQJ01000027.1:7582-10203 GCA_002861585.1 Candidatus Saccharimonadota bacterium
GTACGGCGAAGTACGTAAGTGTATGTGCCAGCCATTGCAGCAATAGCGGCAAGTACGAGGGCTACGCCTGCCATACCAGTGCTTGGTAGTCGACTTGGAAGGGAGGCAATTGCGCTCTTTATGTCTGATGGAGCTTTAACGGTAGACTGAGAAAGGGTTTGACCTTGTTCAGTCTTTTGTTGTGGCTTTGCCGTAGTTGGTGCAGCTGGTGATGTAGTGCCTTCACATGGTTGCACCCAGAATACTTTATGTTTTACATCGTTACCTCGTGAACCGTCAGCGTGAATCGTAACCTTTACGTGGTAGCCTTGTTTTTGGTGAGGCTGACCAGTAAATGCAAGCTGATATGTTTCAAAGGCGTCAAGATCATTACCACCGCCGGCAGCATCCTGTCCAATAAATGGTTTTACATTGCCCTTTACGACTTTCAAAGTATGACCATTGTTTGTTGGTGCGTGCATTTTAAAATCGACAGTTGCGTAGTAGCTAGGGTTTGCATCGTAGTTATAAAACTCGACGTTGAAGGTACAAGGAACGTGTGGATCATTGTTAGGGATGCTATCAGGAGCTATCTCTTCGTTGATCTTAATAAAGCCGTTATTACCAGCTGGGTTGTTCTCTTTTTTAGCCTCAACTTGTGGAGTCGATGTAATAGGTTGCGTGTAGACGGGAGCGGGTGAGTAAGACTCCTCTGCTTCTGCTTCGTCACCTTGAGGTGCAGGATTAGCAGCTATCACACGTGGTTGCTCTGCGGCCTTCTGCTTCTCATTTCGGGCTTCAGAACTATTGCCCCTATTCTTATCGGGACGGTCTGAACCGCGCTGTTCTTTACTAGAATTTACATTGTTGCCGTTTGCAGGTGTAGCATAGGCGGTGATAGTTGGTAGAGTATTGCTTGTCAGTGTTGCAAGAAGCAGGGCACTAACAATACTCCACGAACGTGTTGTTCGAGTCTTCATATAAGACCTCCCTTATGTATAACTTTAAAATACACCATATTTGATATTTGTCAAGTATATTGTGTGATAAGCAAAAGCGGCTTCCTGAGGAGGAGGCCGCTTTTTTTGCTAATACACCATAACTGATTAGTTAGTGCTGTTAGCAGTCTTAACGCCCTTTTGGCGAACTACTGTAGCAACGTAGGCACTAGCAGATGCAAGAAGAGCAAGTGCAAGACCTAGGGTGTTTGTAAAACCAGTTGCAGGAATAGCTGCTGGTAGTACGTGTCCAGCGTGAACGTTAGCACCCTGTACAGCGCCAGCGCCATGTCCAGCGTGAGCAGGAGCAGCTGGGGTGTGGTTATTGTGCACATTACCTAGGTGCTGGTCGTGGTTGTTCTCGGCACAAGCAGCTACGGTAATCTCATCGTGTAGGATGTATGACATAGTCTCAGTTGTTAGCTGACCCTTTACGTGGTAGTCACCTGCAGGAAGACTAAATTCGGCTTTTAGCTTACCGTCAACGATTGTTACGGTCTTAGTCTGATCACCGACAGTAAGGGTGACAGTTGCGTTGTCGTACTCAGCAGGGACTTCGTTGTGCATTAGGTGGAATAGAACCTTGTTTGCGTCCTTCTGATCAACACATGGCATTACGTGAACCATTAGATCTACGTATGCGTCAATTGGCTCATCATCTTCCTCTTCAATTTCACATGCTTGACCACCATTGTAAGCTGCAAAATCTTTGTTCCATTCTTCACCCTGAACATTAACACCGGTAGAACGGTTGCCTGGTGCTTCAAGGCTACCAAGAATTCGAGGGTAGTCTTTCTTGGTTTCAGCAACTGTTTCAAACTTTTCGATAGCAGTATCGCCGAACATAAGGTCAGTCTGGAAGTAGCAAGGAGGAATATTTACCTTGAACTCGACTGATTTAGTTGTACCGTTGATAGTCTTGACGTCAGTATCGTATAGGTACTGAGGCATTGAATCAGTATACTTTGCGCTTGCTGCATCGTAGCTAGCAAGAATAAAGTCTTGTTCGTCACAAAGTGGCTTGTTGCCATTTAGAGTTACCGTAGCCTCACCCTTTTTACCGTCAAAGTAATGAGTGTAGGTAGCATCGTCTGCGTCAACACACTCTGGCTTTTGTGGCTCAGTTGGTTCTTGAGGTTTGGTTGGCTCTTGTGGCTTGGTTGGCTCTTGAGTTTCAACAACTGCGCTACCACAGAACTTTACATTTGAAATAGCTGGAGTGTTGCCACTCTTTGTTTTAAGACCAACGTTATCAAAGCTTCCGCTTGTGACGTTATCAAAAGTTACAGTTTTAGCGTCTGTACTGCCCTTAACGATAACGCTCTTTACGACGTAGTCACCGTTAACGGTAAATGAACCACCCTTAGTTGTACCTTCAGAAATGGTGATTTTATCTGCACCAGATTCTGCAACGTACTTGCCGCCCTTAACTTCAAACTTTGCAAGAAGCGTTAAGCCCTCTGCGCAATCAACATTTCCACCATTGCCCGTTGCGTATGCACTGCTAGCTGGTGATACCACCGCCATAGACATAGCAAGCAACAGAGCAGATCCCACTCGAAACGCCTTACTAAACGTTTTGAACTTCATCAAAATTGTCTCCTTACCACTTACTTAATTGTGTAATGTCATTTATAATGTAAG
>PJQJ01000027.1:10284-11990 GCA_002861585.1 Candidatus Saccharimonadota bacterium
ATGGATGAATTTTCTTCACCTACTGAAGGAGTTGTCTTTCATGCTGGTTTTCCAAACGCAGCAGAAGATGCACGTGCAAGCAGCCTTAGCCTTGATAACTTGATAGTACGGCATAGGGCTAGTACTTTCTTTTGGCGTTTACCGGAAGGGGGTATCCCCGAGATGGGATGGAAGGGGGGTGATATTGCGGTTGTCGATAGGGCCGTGCAGGCAGGCACAAATGATTGGGTCGTCGCGGTAATCGACGAAGTGTTTGTCATTCGCCAATATCGTAAGCAAGGCAATCGGATATTCCTATTAACGCCGGCAGGCCAACGTGAGGCGGCCCAGGATGGGGTGCTCCTGTGGGGAGTGATAACGTTTGTTGTGCAGCAACTTAGGAGTGTCTAAATGGCACGAGTCTTTGCACTTATCGATTGCAATAACTTTTTTGCAAGTTGCGAACGAGTCTTTCGGCCCGACCTATGGCACAAGCCAGTGGCGGTACTCAGTAATAATGATGGCTGTATTATCGCTCGTAGTAACGAAGTAAAAGCACTCGGTGTGCCGATGGGTGTTCCACTCTTCAAGGTTGAGGGACTGTTAAAGCAGCACGGAGCAGCTTTATTTTCTGCTAACTTCACTCTTTACGGCGACATATCGCAGCGTATTACGGATGTTATGTCCTCTATGGCTCCCGCTATTGAGGTGTATTCAGTTGATGAATCGTTTATTGATCTTACAGATTTAGCGAGTAGTAACTATGCGGCGTGGGCAGAAGAGGTTCGCACGCGAATCTGGCATGAAACTGGTATTCCAGTTTCAATTGGCATTGGACCAAGTAAAACGCTCGCAAAGGCAGCGGCGGAATATGCAAAAAGACAGGGGACAACCGGGACACACCTCGTGCTCGAACCTAGTGATCGACTGCAGCTGCTAGAGTGGTTGCCACTCGAAGACGTCTGGGGTATTGGTCGTCGCTTTGCCGCGAAGCTACACGCTTTCGGGCTCCGAAGTGCGGCCGACGTTGCTGCCTTACCAGATGGATGGATTCTAAAAGAGATGACTATTAAGGGGCTAACAACCGTAAGAGAGCTGCGTGGAGATACCATTTTACTGCTCGAGCAAGACGAAACAGAGCGTAAAACTATTAGTCGATCGCGTTCATTCGGGCACACAATTCGTAATATTCATCAGCTAGAGAGTGCCGTGGCAACGTTTACAGCCCAAGCTATGGTAAAGATGCGAGCACAGGATTCAGTCACTTCAGGGATCGTAACGTATCTAAAAACAAAAAAGGTAAACGATACCAATCGTAACCTTGCAACTGTTACTTCCTTCGGGGAGCCAAGTGTCGATACCGGCACTGCTATACAAGCGGCAATCGAAGGCTTGGCGCGTATCTATGATGCCGACTTCGGTTATCAGAAAGCCGGAATCATCTTAGTGGGTATTCAATCAAAAGAAGCATGGCAACTGTCACTCCTGATGCCCGATAGCAAAAGAGGAAAGCGCACGGATCTTATGAGTGCGGTCGATCTGCTAAATCGTCGTTTTGGTCCGGAGACGATTTGGCATGCGTCGCAAAACTTACGTGCCGCTCGCTGGCACAGCAAGCACGAGCTGCGCAGCCCAGCCTACACAACCTCATGGCATGACTTACCGACGTTGCATCGCTAAAGTACTGCAGATCCATTGACCAGATAAAGCAGAAGCAGTATAAAGAT
>PJQJ01000027.1:12040-13700 GCA_002861585.1 Candidatus Saccharimonadota bacterium
TCGAATCAGTTCGCGGTACCCAACACCACGGCAGAAGGAGTCCCATGAGCCCGCTCATGAACCGTCCCAACCTCCGCCTGATCATCTCTCCCGAGTTCCTCGACGAGGAGGAGAGGCGGCCGTCCGAGCGGAGGCAGCAGCCCGGCAAGATGAAGCGCAGCAAGCAGCAGCTTGCGGTGCCGACGTACAGCGAGGTGAGAACTGCTGCAACCCGCATCATCAGCTGCCTGCGAAAGCGGGGTGGCCATATGCACGCTCCTTCTCTGAAGGACGCGGCCACCAGGTTGCAGGGCCAGATCAACAACCTGCGGAGCTTCGGCTCCGACAAGCGGCGCTACTGCAGCATCGTCATGGCCGCTCTCGAGCTGATGCTCCAGGACGGTCGCATCGACTATGACGATCGGGATGGCCGCTTGAGCGTGATGAAGCGATCAGGCAAGGATGCTCAGCGCCGCAACCAGCGTCACCTGCGAGTGGTTGCTTGACCTACTGCCGTGGCCCGGAGTCCCAGTTATCATCTCCCCCAAAGGAGATGCTCTAACTGGGCTCCGGGCCGCACACTACCAAGTGCTTCCATTTTTATTAGCAATAGTATAGAATTTTGCTTAAGAAGGACCCACCTTGTGGTCTTTCTTTCGTTTCAGCGACGAGTATAACTTGGAGGATGCATGACCCGACCGGTCAGCGCCAGGGCGATCCACAACCTCATCAAGTCTGGTGAGGAGGTCTGTGGCGCGGACTTCAGCGAGGTCGTCACTGCGCTCGTCGAGCGCATGTTCGACCAGTACGACCGCTGCGACACCATCGAAGAGCACCTGCGCAGGCTGATGAAGAGTGACACTCTCATCATCCGCGACGGCAAGCTGATGGAGCCCACCATCGAGCAGCTGATGGAGCTGCAGCGAAACCGCGAGATGCGCCGTCAGAGGAGCACCTCGCGTCCCGGCAACCTGCTGGGATCGAAGCACCCTCGCGGTCGCGGAGGCCTCAAGGGCTTCAACGACAAGCGCACATGGCATGGTCGCCCTCGACGGGATCGCAAGCGCCTTCGGGGGCTGCGCTCGTCGCACACCTCGATCGGCGCCACGCGCTGATCTGATTGGCCGGACCGGCAGTGAGAATCGACCACCAGTCGAACCACTGCCGGCTCCGGCCCGCAACACCTTTTATTTTTGAAACTAGTATTATAGAATTTTTATCAGAAGGACCCCCTCGGGTCTTTCTTTCGTGTCCGGCAAGAAGCACCTCGAAGGGGGATGCATGCAAGGCGCTCAGTTGCAGTCGCATGAAGAGGAGCTGGTTTACGTGGAACCGATTGGTCCACCGACCAACACCAGTGTCACTCAAACTGATCCGTTCAGCCACCGATCAGTAGTGGTGGGTGAGCTGCCCCGCAGGACAGCAACGGATGGGTGGTACCTGCGACCCTTCCCGACCATCTGTTCGTGACCGTCAGGTGGCGGGCTAGGATGATCTTCCCTGGCCCGCCACCAACGGGTTTTTTGCCGGACACTCTTTTCAAACTAGTACTCATCTGTTAAGATATGAAACGCAACTTGATGGTGCGCCATCAATAGGGCCCCATCGTCTATCGGTTAGGACACCGGGTTTTCATCCCGGCAAGAGGAGTTCGATTCTCCTTGGGGTCACCACGTAACAA
>PJQJ01000013.1:0-8373 GCA_002861585.1 Candidatus Saccharimonadota bacterium
AACCTCTTGGCTCAGAGAAAGATTAAAGCGATCATCAGGCCTCGTTGGATTACGACGTAAGGCTCGTTGCTGGCAGGTAGCAACATCAGTCTGCACCCAGATCACCAAAGAGTTATACTGTGCTTTTTTGGCAAGCTGCGTCAACGTTAATCGATCTGCCCTTGTGTTAGCGCCTCCATCGATAATGATTGATCGCTTCGTCTTTAAGAGTTCTTCTATCTGATAGCGTGCGAGACGGTGTACTGCCCCCTCCTTCTCGACGCTCATTTCGAATTCAGGATTGATCTCAAAACGGATTCTGTCATAACTAACCACCGGAGCTCCGAACGTCTCTGAAAAACGCTTGGCAAAAAAACTTTTACCAGCACCCGGAAGTCCAACCACTAGGATGACTAGCGGCTTATTATGACTTTTACCATTCATAAGTGTTATTCTAGCAAAGATTTAGCGCCCTGGTAAATTTGTATCTTCTTTTGAAAAGAGTTGCTGTATACTAGAACCGTTACATCTCATTTAGGGGCATAGTACAACGGTTAGTATAAAGGTCTCCAAAACCTTAGATCGTGGTTCGATTCCACGTGCCCCTGCCAAAATAAAACACTGATCATTTGATCGGTGTTTTGTTTTGTAAGCGTGCAATGCTGGTGGAATTGAAGTACGAAGTGGTTCGACAGCCAAGATCACGCGCCGAAGCTAGCTTCGAGCATGATCGTAGGATGGTAGCGAAGCGTCTTTCCTGTCTCCCCTGCCACGAAAACAGTCGGTCTCCATGGCCGGCTTTTTTCGTGCTCGTGAAATGACTTGGTTCTGCAACTCGCTGGGTACAGCGATAGTTGCAGGTTCGTGAAGCGAACAAAGTGAGCGTAAATAGGAAGCAAAGCGATCGCCGTCCTGTCTCCCCTGCCGAACTGAATCAGACTGCTCTTACGTAGGCCGTTTTGTTTTGATTGCAATATATAATTTGGTGCTGTAACACATTGGTACAGTGTTGTCTGCAGGTTCAAGGCCATGTCCAGTAGACTTAGCCATAAAGATAATAATCGTACAGTAGTGATAGAATGCATGTTATAGTGTGGTCATGAAAACAATACAACCTACTTCATTTATTCAAAAATATGTCACATACATGACGTATGGAGTGTCTGCCCTGCTTATTACGTGGATCCTTGCTCTGCTCACTACTACCTTTTTACCTGGTCCGTATCATCTTGATTTCTTTGGTGTTGTTGCTGAGCGAACAGCTGATAGGTCATCCGTTACGGTTGGATGGGCGGCTTTTGTAACTGCATTCATTTTTTTACCGCTAGTCATGATGCTTGTCGATTACTTGAAAGAGAGTTGGTTTAAGAAATAGTCGGTTCCCAATCATCAAACGATCGTAGTGTATCCATCGAGGACTACAAAAATAAATCGTAGTTGATGGCTCATAGCTTCTAATGTTTCCCTTGCTTTTTGATAGGGGAAATTTATATCAATTCCTGTCACTCCTGCTCCTCTCCCTAAATACAAGTATCATCAAAATCTTTTGCTATAGTACTACCATGGAAAAATTATCCAGTCTCTACCGCAATGACGATGTCACATCACTAGACCCTGATGTTCGCGCCTACCTAGATGCCGAATTCTTGCCGACGCTTGAAAATATGAACGCTAAAAATCCTAAAGTGTTGGTAGTCTTTTCTGGAGGTAATGCTATGGGAAAGTCGTCACTTTCGGCAAAGATTTCGAAAGAACTCCAGGGCATAGTTATAGAGAATGACGCAATCAAACGAGCTATCATACGAAGGGCGCCAGACATAGACTCGCACAATGAACTTAACCCCTTAACGTGGAAGTATAGTATGGATCTATATAACCGTTTGCCTAGCCTTACGGCAAACGGGCTGATTATTCGTGATAGTGTTATTGATTGGTATTTTGATCGCATACTGACAATTTTCGAGGATGCGGGCTATAGAATTTTCATTGTACAGTACGAAATTAGTAAGGAAAGGGCCAAAGAACTTATTGAAGTGCGCGGTGATACACCAACCGTAACGACTGAGCACCTTCTGGCACAGATAGAAGAACATGCCTTTCATCAACAACGTTTCCGCGCTCAATATAGCGCTGACGTGATACTTGATGAGTCTCATATCTTTGATTACGATCAAGTCATTGAGAAATTGAAATTAGTGATTGATGAACTAAGCCCTACCACTGCCTGAAATATAGATCACTTCTAAAGAATATCCTAATGTAGATTTGATCATTTTATTTGGTATCATTACTGGAGCATGAAATCATTAAAACGCCTTCGCAATCACACGCTTAAGCTAGCAAGTAAGGCACGCTATACAGCCGTCCGTCCGAAGCAACGCCGGTTTATCCATAAGGATGTGCCCTATTTTTGCCAATGGGAATCAAGAGAGCTTGCTGAGCAGTTTTTAACTGGTGAACTTGGGGCTGAATCAGATCCGAAATGGAAAGAATCTGGCGCGAGCAGTCCAAAGGAGTATGCCCTGTGGAGCTGGAACGGATGCGGCATGGCGTGCTTGAAATCGATACTCGCTAGCACCGGAAGAAACGTTACTCCATTAGCAGTACTAGCGAAAAAATGTACTGATTACGATGGTTATGTCGTGCAAGGCTCGCAGGTTGATGGCCTATACTACAAACCTTTTGTCCAATTTATGAAACAGGAATTTGGTATAAGCGCAGTCACAAAACCAGTAATGACGGTAGAGGACATCGTGCTGGCTCTATCGCAAGGAAAGTTTGTGATTGCTTCGGTATCACCAGATATTCGCCACCCTGAGAGTCAACCCTTATATAAGGGAGGCCATCTGGTGCTTGTATTAGGTTATGATCTAGATAAGAAGTTCTTTTTATTGCACAATCCTTCGGGATTTACGGTAAAATCACAAGGATACGCTGAAGTTTCATTTGAGCAATTTAAAAATTTTTTTGATGAAAAAGGAATAGTGGTTCAAGGATAAATGAGTAACGACAATCGCAACACTAGTAGTAGGCCACGACAGTACGAAGTAACAGGGCGGAATAAGAAAATAGATCTCAATAAATACACAGTTCGTATTTTGGGACGAGATATTATTGATTATGAAAAATTACGGCTTGATGATCCAAAACTTTACCTAGAAATTATCGATCAGGAACAGGCTGCTGCCCGTCGTAGCAGTCGCTACTCTTAGGAAAATAGTTTCATCTTGTAATCACACTCACTCCGCCTACTAAAATGACGTTCCTACTAGTTGGAACTAAAGGCAGCGTATAGTACACCGGTGAGGAGACCGAACATAAGATGGCCCGACATAAAGGTAACGACATCAAGTAGACCATAATTCTTATAGCCAACTCCCTGAGCACCGATAACTCCAGTAGCTGGATCAAGTGAAGGTAGCTTTGCGACAACAGTTGTTGCAATTGCGTAGTGGATAAGACCACCGATGAGACCCCAAAGCCAGAAGTTATCAGTAGCACCAACCGCCTGGAAGAATAGCGCATAAAGAATGGCTGCTATAACTGCAACGACTTGGTGAAACATAATACCGGCAATGTAGCCTGAATCGCCCTTTACTCCTAAGAGGTTCTGCCCCCATGTACGAAATATATTTTGCTTCACTGGCAAGCCAAGCGCCTTTTGCATGTAAACAGGGCCTTCCATAAGCGCTCCAGCGATAAAACCGGCAAGTATGGCTGGTAGAAGTTCAAAAATCATACAGTATCCTTTGTTTAGTTTATGGTAGTATAAAGTTCCTGCAAGGAGTTATCAGTAATTTATTTAACATTCCTAACTACTTTGTTATTCATTTTGTCTTCTTGTACCCCTTGCGTAAGCTATTATTAATGCAAAGATATCTCTATAAACACAAAATTTAAGACTATGATACAGAAGAAAATACTCATCGTAGGAGGAGGCGTTTCAGGCATCGCCCTTGCTGCCCTATTGGAAAAGAGAGGGATCACTCCTGTTGTGATTGAAAAGGATAACGATTGGAATCGCAGCGGCTTTGGCATTACGATAATGCCGCCGGGATTAGACGTACTAAAAAGATTAGGTCTTTATGAAAAGATCCTATCACTTGGTGCTATATCTGAGTTCGTTGAATTTCGGGATGCTTTGGGACATGTCACCAAAAGAGCCAATATGATTGGAGCGGGTATCACTAGCACTACCCTTCCTCGTGAAGATTTATTAAGGGAGTTGCGCACTCTGCTAAGTACAACAACCTTTCGCATGGGTGTGACCATTGAGAGCATGCAAGAGAATACTAATGGTGTTACGGTACGTCTAAGTGATCAATTCGAAGATACATTTGATCTTGTTATTGGAGCTGATGGTATTAATTCGCAGGTAAGACAGTTTCTCTTTCCAGCCTATCAACCTGAATATGTCGGGGCGGCAATATGGAACTTCTTTTTACCAAAAAATTCTTCACTACCCGACCCGCTAGTGACAACTATCGTATCAAATAGCCGTCACTTACTAAGTATTTTTCCAATTCGTGATTCTGCGGCAGTCTCTTTTTGTATTCCTATGGACCAGCGGAGGAATCTAAAGGAGGTAGATGTAGCCTCTTATGCGGAAGAAATTCCTTTTATGGGACTAGATATTCTTCCCCTTGTTGATAGTGCTGATATTTTTTCAGGACATCTTCGTCAAGTAAAGCTGCCAAAATGGCATCGGGGACGAGTAGTTCTTATGGGAGACGCAGCACACGCTATGCTGCCAACATCAGCTATGGGTGTATCCTCTGCGCTGATGGATGCTGAAGTCTTAGCTGATCAGATAGCTGTATGTGAACACCCTAACTTAGCACGAGCAGCTAAGGCATATGAAGGACAGCGAATAAAGGGAGCAACCAGAGTTCAAAAAGACTCCTTCCTCCTATGGAGGATAATCATGGATGATAGATTGCCAGTTCGGCTTAAAGATATGATTATTAGGCACCTTCCGATCAATCTGTTAGGCAAAAAACTGCTTCAGAACTAGGTCAGCTATACCCTTTACATTGTTTGCAAAATTGGATTCACCCAACGGTAGGTCAATATTTCTACTGTTATAATTTATCTATGAATAGTCTCCTTCAGCTACAGCAGGAACTCCAGACTCAATCGAAAGAACTTCTTAGCGAATCAAAAGTATTAGAACTACTAAACCATCTCGGCACTCCTATTCAAACTGGCAGCTCGGTTACTGGTTTGATGATTTATCCTGACATTGATTTTGCGGTACATAATCAAACGCCGGAGTTACAGACCGCAATTGAACTAGTTCCTCGATTATTCTCTGAACTATCAGTGACTTCTGTTAAAATCGCCGATTTTAGCGCAGAAGAAACAGAAGGAGCAGCTTACTACATCGGTTTTGATATGCCTTATGCTGGTAGAACGTGGCATATCGACGCTACCATTAGTCGACCTGGACCCATCACCACTAACCCACCCGAATTAGCTCATCTGATAGAACAGATGAGTGAGGCTCAACGAGAGATTATTCTAGGGCTGAAAAGAGAACTTATCGACGCAAAACGCTACGTCGGTGCTCGTTCACAACCGCCATATACTTTTCGCTCTGTTCACTTGTACGAAGCCGTTTTAAAAGGCGGTGCTAGTACCATTGCCGAAGTGGAGGCTTACTTTAGTAATTGTTGATGATATATATAGGCCGTCAATAGATTAGTATCGATTTCATCAAAACCTCAAAAGTGTATCTCAGTCCCCAAAATTACATCATGCAGCATGACAAAATATGCTAAATACGCAGTAAAAGCGCTGTTTATAAGAAAGATCTTTTCAAAATGTTATACATAAGCATATAATTGCTGCTATATAGGACATAAGTCTGAAAGGAAAAAATGAAAAGTCCGGTTTTTGCACTACGAGCAATTGCGGTTGTCACCGTTTTTGCAGTAGCAGCAAACTTTAATAGCGTTACCACGGTGGGTGCTCAAGGCCAACGCGAAGCGGCACAACAAGAAAAAGAACAGCGAAATGCTGAAAGAGAGCAGTCTAAACAAGAGCAGAGGGCTCAAAAGACTGAAGAAAAGCAGCAACGTGCTGAAGAAAAACAGCAGCGAGCTGAGGAAAAGCAGCAACAAAAGGCAGTAAAGCTCGAAGAAAAGCAATTAAAGGCATGTGAGAAGCGCGAAGCGGCCATCCAAAGAAAGATGACGCAAATTGCTGATCGAAGCGAAAGGCAACTTGCTGTCTTTACAAAGATATCTGAACGGACGCAGGCTTTCTACAAAGAAAAGGGCCGAACAGTCGCTAACTATGACGCACTGATAATGGAGCTTGAGGCTAAGAAGATTGATGCAGAGACAGCCGTCGAAGCAGTACGTTCTAGCAGCACTACCTTCACATGCGAAGGTGAAGATCCAAAAGGTGTTGTCGCAGGCTTCAAAGAGAGTCTTCAGACTCAGAATATGGTACTAAAAGAGTATAAAACTGCCGTTAAGAACCTTATTGTTGCCGTTAAATCCGCTCAAAGTACTGCAAAAAATAGTGATGATACAACCGATACAAAGACTGAGAACGAAAGTTCAGAAACAACTGGAGACCAAGAATGAGCCAAAACCGCTTACAGTCAGGTTTTAGTATCACTGAAGGTATCGTCGTTGCCGTTGTAGTCGTGCTGATTGGCCTCGTTGGTTATCGAGTATACGATGCTCGTCAAGACGCTAATACTGCTACTACCGGTAGCTCTCAGGCGCAGACAGAACTAAAAGCACCTGAAATTCGAACTGCAAAAGATCTTGATACAGCAAGGCAAACACTTGATTCGATCGAAACTGATAGTGACCTCTCCAGTCTTGAACGTGACTTAGAAACATTCTAAAGTCACTCCTATCCAAAAAATAGGCACTCTTTTACGGAGTGCCTATTTGTTTGTGATTATGTATTTTTAGTTTCGGTATATACTGAGCGGATCTTGTCCTGTCCGCTTATCCCTACCCATCACTTCAATACGTTTGGCATCTTCTGCTGCATGTTATCCTCGTTTGCTATTCCAGCGTAACCAAGGGTTAAAGAAATTACTGGTAAGCTATTGCTGGCACTGACGCAAAAAGGCCGAGAAATTCCAGGTACTAATAAACTTTGCAGCTGCTCGCTCACCCCCTTGTAGAAGTGCTTCTTTTGTTTCCGGAGTAAGCTGAAAATCGGTTGCCCGAATAGATTCTGTATCGATAAAGATAGTTCGTTTTTGCGTGCAAGGATCATTAATGTGTTCGTGGTCTTGATTGTCTAGCATTGTCGAAATGATCGAAAAGGCGTAAGAGAACGTATTGCTGGTATCGTTCCTGGCAAGTGTCGTCTTGTTTTCGGGACGAGCGGATAACTTTACTCCGAATGTTGGGATATCAGTGGCATGACGTTCATTTGATTGTTCGAAGATCCAAACGGGGAAGTTGGATATAATACCACCGTCTACAATAAAACTCTCACCCAATGTAACAGGCTCAAAGAAGAAAGGAATTGAGGCCGAAGCCCGTACAGCATCCGCAACGGACTGCTTATCGGGATCAAGACCGTATAAATGATAGTCCCACGGAAAGCGAACCAGCGTACCACGAGTAACGTCAGCTGCTAAAACGACAAGTTTATAGCGTTGTTCAGGTGGCAAATCAGCTGCCCATGGCTCGTCTATCTTAAGATCTGCAAATGTCCTAACACCAAGAGCCGCTAGCTGCTGCTCTAGCCAGTCATGCAGTACTTTGCCTTCAAAGATTCCACGCTCAAACAGGACTGATAGTGATTTACCAATCAGGCCAAATGAATCCAAAAAACCCTCATCAGCGAGGGTTGGAAAGTCAAACGTCTTAACGATAGTAGCGAGTTGTTGTGTCGGCATGCCAGCTGCAACTAGTGAAGCAACCACGGCACCTGCAGATGTACCGGCTAAGCGCTCGAATTGGTACCCCTGCTGCTGAAGTGTATTAACCGCGCCAACAAGAGCGATACCTTTTATACCGCCGCCTTCTAGAACAAGGTTTACTCGCTTCGTCTCATGCTGCATATGATTATCCTACTACCCTCTAATCATAGCAGACTTGAACGTTAGCCGTCTGTTCGTCTCGTGACTCGAACGGCTCGTTTGAAACTGCGCTCGGCTGCAGGATCAGCAAAACGTACAATCGGAGCGTGCAGAATAACTCTATTCTCTTCGCCTTGGGCCTTGTCTTGTTCCTTGATTGATTCAACAAAAAAGTTTTCAATTAACCATTCACGACCCGGAGGAGTTTGACCGACAATAGTTATCAACCACAACTGCTCATCCCACTGATCAATCTTTACGACTGATAATGGCTGTGCAACTGTCATTGGGCCGATAGGAATACTCTTCATGATCTTTTTAACCAGCTGCTCGCC
>PJQJ01000013.1:8587-11745 GCA_002861585.1 Candidatus Saccharimonadota bacterium
ATTATCATGGTTGCGCCAGCAGTTATATCACGCAGCAATGGGTTGATAGTTCCACCGGCTAATACAATAAATATTGCACTAGCACCGATAGCGGCGGCGGAGGCATTTCGATTTTCATCGACAGTGAGAGCATCCCACACTAAGTACGCAACGACAGCGACAACGACGACTCGCACAACGGCAATGGTAACACTCAAAAACGTCTCGACTCGGCGAAGTTGAATCAGCTTTTCATCGTTTGGTGCATTATCGGCTCGAACAGAAATAAATTGGGCAAGTTTCACGATCGCTCGAGCAACAAGGTTACTAACAAAGTAGGCAAAGATGAGTGACAGGATAAAGATCAGTACTGATCGCATCGGATTTGGGCCGCCAAAAAACTGATCGACTGATTCAAAAATTGCACTAATAAAAATATCCATTCCGGACGCTATTGTATAGGAATGCTAAAACCATGCAAGCCCTATATTACCTCTTTTACCAAAGCAGTATAAAAAGAGGTTGAGTGAATGGCGGTTATGCTATGATGAGGCTAAGAAAAAATGAAAACGCAGCATAAAGTAGGACTGTTTATATTGGCCGGTTTGGGAGCAATAGCACTGCTCGGGTTGCTTATTCATGGCAGTAATGTAGCTGTTCTTAATCCACAAGGTTCAATTGCGGCCGCACAGCGCGACCTTATGGTAATTGTCACTCTCATGATGTTGATCATCGTTATTCCAGTCTTTGTTATGACATTCTACTTTGCCTTCGCTTACCGAGCGACAAACAAAGGGGCCGAATATAAGCCGACTTGGGATCACAGCCGTCTTGCTGAGACACTCTGGTGGGGCATCCCATTCCTACTAATTGCTGTCCTTAGCGTTATTATCTGGATAAGTAGTCATCAACTCGATCCGTACAAGCCGCTTCAGTCCGACAAGAAACCGGTGACTGTTCAAGTGGTGGCACTGCAGTGGAAATGGCTCTTTATCTACCCTGAGCAGAATGTTGCAACCGTCAATCGCCTCTACTTACCAGAAGGAACCCCGATAAACTTTGAGATAACTGCCGACGCACCAATGAACTCCTTTTGGATACCGCAGCTTGGTGGACAGGTCTATGCCATGACGGGCATGACCACAAAGCTGCACCTGATGGCTAACAACCGCGGTTCATTTGAAGGCCTGTCGGCTAATCTTAGTGGTGAAGGATTTGCCGATATGAAGTTTATGACCCATGTCGTATCTGAGAGTGAATTTACTGATTGGGTAGAGAGAGCCAAAGGAGAACCACGCTCTCTTTCGAGCTCGGAATACGCCTCACTTTCAAAGCCTGCGGTCGCAAAAGAACCTATTACCTACTCGTCTAGCGAAGCGGGCTTACGTGATACAATTATCCATAAGTACAAAGCGCCAAAAGAGCACACTAACGAGCAGAAAGACCACGTGACGATTGATCAAAAAAAATCGTCATCAGATTCTGCTCATGCACACTAATGAGCGCCACGTAACATAAGGTGAGGAAGTAGGGGTACATGAACGGACGATTGACGCTTGAGGCGTTTCATCACGACCCAGTCGTCTTAGGCGGCATAGTCGGTATGCTAGGCGGTGTCCTAGCTATTGTCTTTGCCCTGTTTTACTTTGGACGCTGGACATGGCTCTGGAGAGAGTGGCTAACAACCCTTGATCATAAGAAGATTGGCATTATGTATATGATCATAGCCGGCATTATGCTGCTGCGCGGTGTCGCTGACGCTGCTATGATGCGGCTGCAGCAGATACTCGCTGTTGGTGATTCACAAGGTATCCTCTCATCAGATCATTTTCAGCAAGTCTTTTCGGCCCACGGAACGATCATGATCTTCTTTGTAGCGATGGGATTCATGTTTGGGTTAATTAATCTGATCATGCCCCTGCAGATTGGATCAAGAGATGTCGCCTTTCCATTCCTTAACTCAGTCAGTTTTTGGCTGTTTGCAGCTGGAATGGCACTCATCAACGTCTCACTCATTATCGGTGAATTTGCTGCTGCTGGATGGCTGGCTTATCCTCCGCTCTCAAGCCTTGAATACAGCCCGGGAGTTGGTGTTGATTACTGGATTTGGAGCCTGCAGATAGCTGGACTTGGCAGCCTGCTCTCGGGTGTCAACTTTCTAACGACCATTATCAAAATGCGAGCACCAGGTATGACGATGATGAGGATGCCAATCTTTGTATGGAGTATCCTTTGCAGTATGATCCTGGTTATATTTGCCTTCCCTATTCTTACAGCAACGCTTGCGCTGCTCTCGCTTGATCGACTAATGGGTATGCACTTCTTTACCTCTTCTTTTGGTGGTGATCCAATGATGTATATCAACCTTATTTGGGCGTGGGGTCATCCGGAAGTCTACATTCTTATTCTGCCGGCGTTTGGTATCTTTTCTGAGATTGTGGCAACCTTCTCGCGCAAGCGGCTCTTTGGCTATACGTCAATGGTATGGGCGCTTGCAGCTATCACCTTTTTGTCGTTCATCGTATGGTTGCATCACTTCTTTACAATGGGTGCCGGAGCGAATGTAAATGCGTTCTTTGGTATTATGACGGCAGTTATTGCGGTACCAACTGGCGTAAAAGTCTTCAACTGGTTATTCACTATGTATAAAGGTCGAGTCTACCTAACAACGCCTATGCTCTGGTTCCTGGGCTTTGTCCTTACCTTTACTATCGGTGGTATGACAGGAGTTTTAATGTCAGTGCCGGCAATTGATTTTCAGGTGCATAACAGTCTGTTTTTGGTCGCCCACTTCCATAATATGATTATCGGCGGCGTCCTATTTGGCTACTTTGCTGGCTTTACCTACTGGTTTCCGAAGATATTTGGTTTTCGCCTGCACGAGGGACTTGGCAAGATTGCTTTTTGGTGCTGGATTATCGGCTTCATGGCCGCCTTTATTCCGCTCTATATTCTTGGTCTTATGGGTGCAACCAGGCGGCTTGATCATTATGATGCCTCACTTGGCTGGCAGGAACTCTTTATCGTGTCCGGCATTGGCGTGTTGATTATCATTATTGGTATTGCTTTCCAGATCCTGCAGTTAATCGTTAGTTTTGTTCTGCGCGAAAACACAGAAGACCTAACTGGGGATCCTTGGAATGGTCGAACGCTGGAATGGTCTATTCCATCGCCGCCGC
>PJQJ01000013.1:11770-13703 GCA_002861585.1 Candidatus Saccharimonadota bacterium
TACCGTTAAAGATCGCGATGCATTTTGGGCGACAAAACGCTTTGAGCTGAATGTGGACAATCAGTCGTATAGAGATATTCACCTACCCAAAAATAGCCAATGGGGTCTTATCATTGGCGGTAGCGCGTTTGTCTTTGGATTTGCCCTTATTTGGCACATATGGTGGCTAGCGATCTGTGGTTTACTAGCTGCAGTCATTAGCTTCATTATTCGATCACTCGATGAAGCACCTGAGCGAGTCATTTCAAAAGAAGAGGTACGGCTTATTGAAGCCGCGGGGAGAGGACAATAACATGATTCGAACAACTTCTCTACAACCAACCGTTCACGAAGACGAATCAAAGAGCACACTTGGTTTTTGGATTTATCTTATGACCGACTGTATTATCTTTGCGACGCTCTTTGCTGTCTATGCTGTCATGCAGAACAATACTTTTGGCGGCCCTGGCGGATCAGATATTTTCGATATTCCATTCGTACTGATTGAGACACTGTTGCTACTGACCAGTAGTTACACAATGGGACTCGTACTGCTCGCATTGCACCGGAGGGATCTCAGCCAGATTAAAATTTGGCTTGGACTGACGTTTATGCTTGGAGCTGCCTTTCTAGGAATGGAGCTATACGAATTTCGGCATCTTATTCATGAAGGCCATACGTGGCAACAGAGTGGATTTTTATCGGCCTACTTTACGCTGGTTGGCACTCATGGGCTTCATATTTTGGTCGGACTACTCTGGATAGCGGTACTACTGGCGATCATCCTTCGACGAGGCTTAAGTGCCTCAGTCCGAAAACGACTCCTCCTCTTGAGCCTTTTCTGGCACTTCTTAGATATTATATGGATATTTATTTTCACAATTGTCTATCTAGCAGGAGTACTATAAGGATGAATCACCAGACTACAAAAACGACGACACCCCACCACCAAGGATCGCTGCTCTCATACACTGTTGGCTTTATCCTATCATTGGTGCTTACTATCATTCCTTTCTTCGCCGTTATGGAAGGACTTATAGCAGGTCCATCCGCCATCCTGCTGCTAACGGGTTGCGCCCTTGCACAGTTGCTCGTACAGCTTTTTCTCTTTTTGCATCTTGGAGGCAAGGGCCAGCGCTTGAACCTGATGGTCTTTCTATTTATGCTGCTGGTCGTCATCATTTTGGTTGTCGGCACACTCTGGATTATGAATAATCTGCACTATAACATGGTACCGACTGAGCAGATTGATCAATACATGAGCGAACAGAGCCAGAAGGGCTTTTAATGTGCCCTACTGCCCGTGACCTCTACACGTTAACAAAACCTGGCATCATTCGTGGCAATGCACTAACGGCAATGGGCGGTTTCTTTTTGGCAGCGCAAGGAACGTTTAACGGACTTCTCTTCGCGGGTATGCTAGTTGGTCTCTCTCTGATCGTGGCAGCTGGTTGCGTGCTGAATAATATTATCGATCGCAAGATTGATGCTCACATGAGCAGAACGAGCAAGAGAGCTATACCTAATGGGCGCGTATCGCTGCGTACAGCTTATATGTATGCACTTATACTAAGCTTGGTGGGAGTAGCTACCCTGGCGCTGCTGACCAACGCCTTAGCTTTGACTATTTCGTTGTTTGGGCTCTTTATGTACGTAGTTATCTATGGTATTGCAAAGCGCCGATCGCTTTATGGCACCCACATTGGTAGTATCTCAGGAGCCGTGCCGCCTGTAGTCGGCTATGTATCCATATCGGGACGGCTTGATGTAACTGCCCTGCTGCTATTTCTTATCGTCGCACTATGGCAGATGCCTCATTTCTTTGCAATTGCTATCTTTCGCGCGAAGGATTACGCCGCTGCTGCCATACCAGTCCTTCCACTGGTCAAAGGTGTCGAAGCGGCGAGGCGGCAGATCCTCGCCTATGTACTACTCTTCTTTCTGTCAGTCATCC
>PJQJ01000026.1:0-5853 GCA_002861585.1 Candidatus Saccharimonadota bacterium
ACTACAAAAACGTGGTAGATAGCTTTTATCCTGACCTGCCATTTGGTATTGCCCAGCAGGGTAAGGCGTTTCGTAACGAAATCTCGCCGCGTGATTTTATTTTCCGTTCACGCGAGTTTGAACAGATGGAGATCGAATACTTCGTTCATCCTGAAAAATGGGAAGAGGCCTTTGAGATGTGGGTTGGATTGGTCCACGAATGGTGTAATGCCCTTGGTCTACCAGAAGACAAGGTTCACGAGTTGGAGGTTCCGGCCGAAGACCGCGCCCATTATAGTAAGCGCACAATCGACTTCGAATTCGATTTTCCAATTGGCCGCGAGGAACTACTGGGTCTTGCGTACCGAACCGATTTTGACCTAATGAATATTCAAAACAATGCTAAAAAGAGCATGGAATATCAGATCAAAGGTACCAACGAAAAGTTTGTGCCGCATGTGATCGAACCGTCATTTGGTTTGGAACGCGCGGTTATGGCCGTTTTGAGCGCCGCTTACACAGTTGACGAAGTAAACGGCGAAAAGCGTGAATACCTAAAGCTGCCAGAGCATCTTGCGCCTGTTAAGTACGCCGTCAGCCCGCTACTGAAGAACAAGCCTGAGCTTGTCGCTAAAGCCCGCGAAGTCTACGAAGCGCTAAAAAAGAAGCACGGTGCAGTTATGTGGGACGACAACGGAAACATCGGTAAACGCTACCGCCGCCAAGACGAAATCGGCACACCATACTGTGTGGTGATTGACTTCCAAACGCTTGAGGATGACACAGTGACTGTACGAAGTAGGGACACTACGGATCAAGAGCGAACTTCAATAAATCATATCTTGAAGTAAGAATGCCAGATCATCCAATAAATAACCCCGCACAAAAAGAAGCTGCAAAAGCTGTACTACAAATCGCTGCTACTGCTACCGGTAGTCCAATCGCAGCCGCAGTAGCTCTTGCTCTAAATGTAGGTATTGAAGCTTTCGGACACCTAAGCGCCAAGCGAACCGCTGAATTATTTGACGAAACATCTATTCCAAAAATAATTAACAAAGTGCAGCAATCAGACGATTTCGCAAGCGTTGTTTACAGCGTCTGGCAAAAGTATAATCTTGAGAGTAGCAGAGTAAGGCGTAGTTATCTGAAAAAATTTTTGATGGCTGAAGTTGAAAAGACTGAAAATACATATGATAATTTTTCGCATATCGAGTATATTATCCAAAATATTAGCTTGAGAGCACTAGAACTGCTCAAGGTTTTTCATTCAGGTCAAGTTATTAGAGCGTCTAGGGCATCGAGACCATATATAAGTCGAGCGGAACTAAGCAGTGTACTAAATGATATAGGCTTTAAAATGCACGAGCAAGACGTGGAGTATAATATGAATATACTTGTACATTATAATTTGGTCGCAATATCACACGGAAGAACAGCTGGACCATTTTATAATCATTCAAAGTTGGCTTTTGTAGTGCTAGAATACATTAATTCATAATCCACTACGTAATGAGATATAGAATTCGAAATAGAAGCAAATTTTTTGCAAATTGACCTGAATAAAAATTGATAAGGATTAACCAGGCTCGGTATAGTGATGTGTTGTCTTTATGCGCGCATCACTTTTGTGTTAAATAAAAAACCGCCTCATGGCGGGAATAAAGCCTACTTGAGTTGTTGCTCGAGGAGGGGAGGGAGGTCTGGGCTGTTAAGTCCTGACCTCGACCTCCGTCCTCCTCGGACTGGGTTTTACCCCGGGTTGCGCATTGTTCTGATCGGGCAGCTCCACTAGCGGACAGATCTTCCACTTGCGGGTCAGTACGACTGACCAGAGCAGCATCAGCAGATCGCTGGTGGCCTTACTGAACGCCTTCCAGCGCTGGAAGCGCACTGTGCGCTGAACCAGTTGGATGGTGACGTAGCGACGGGATTGCTTGCGTCGCTGCTCCATCAACTTGTAGTAGCGCTGCCGGTTCTCAGCGCTCAGTTGGTTCAGGTGATCAGACTGACAGAGGTCATACATCCCACGACCCCACTTATTCAGGCAGTGCTCGTCGTAAAGCTTGAGCCAGTCTTCGAACTTCTGCTGGTCGCCGACCCACTCGGGGTGTAGGACGACAAACAGGTCCTGCATCAGTGACATGATGTACGCCTGCTTGGTCTTCACTTGTCGCTCTGTGCGAGCTCGCTGATCAGCTAGTCGCGTCGATTCTAGTAGTACCAAATGGACATCATCTCGGTGCACGGTTCAGGGAGCTACCTGAGATTCTAGGAATTATTGAATAGTTTGGCGATGTTAGGGCAGAGTACTGCATAGAATATCCACGCCTTACCAAAGGAGATACTGTCGGTACAATATTTGAAGTAAAATTCTGAAATCCTTTGCCTGATCTTATGCATTCTTAGTAAGGCTTGCTCATGCAATAAATTAGCTGTTTGGTTAGGCAATGCTGACCTTGTATGATTAATCCATGATCACCAAAACATACACATTCTGGGGGGCTTTTGCCAAGGCGGCGCTAACATTTATACTGCTAGGCTTTGTATCAATCTTTTTAGCTCGCACTGTTTATGGTGACATTGATTGGATTATTCTTTGGATAGGTATCTTTATTTTTGGCTACGTGATGTATGAATCTCGGCGTAAAGAAAAAGAAATCCAGGGACGACCGGAAGGATTTGTATCGCTCGCTCAGGAATATGGGTACGAATATAATACAAAACCGGACTTCATGCTCCTATCGCAGAACCTGCAAGAGCTAGGAGAGAGGGACACAACACTGTGTAATAGTCTTACGGGCAATGGATGGCAGTATGCAGACTATTCGTATGCCGTTTATCGAAGAACAAAACACGGCGAGTACAAAGCCGAGAATATTTACTACTCGGTCCTAGAATTAGACCTCCCACGAGCATTGCCTAATCTTCTGTTTGATTCACCAAAGACTCATCGTCGGCAGTTCAAACATACCTTCGACAGCAGTCAGGTCCACAAGCTCGAAGGTAACTTTGACAAACATTTTATAACGTACTTTCCAAAATTTTATTCTATAGACGCGTTAAGTATTATTTCGCCGGAAGTCATGCAGGCAATGATAGATGCTGATGAATATGATATAGAAATTAGCGGGAATAAACTATTTTTCTACCGGCCGCTTATGCCGGTAGAATATATCCCCGAGATGGTACGTAAAGGCGAGGCAATAAAGCAAAAACTGCTTAATAATATTGTTACCTATAAGGATGAACGGCTCGATGGTGGTGATGGTCGAAAGGGAGTATCGATGTATGGTCATCAGCTGCGACTAAATCCATATCGAGCTCTTCCAGGACTGATTGGCGGTATAGTCCTTACAGTAGTTGGCGTTATTTATGGACTTAAAGTTGGAGCGCCGGTGATTAATCAAGCTTCTGTGTACGGGCTGCTAATAACGGGTTATTCAGGATTTAGTATTTGGAGGGTATGGTACAAGAATCGTCTGCTCGATGAGCGATATCGAAAGATCCATAATAATAAACCAGAGAAAGTAGAGAAGGCTGTATGAAAGTACTATTCGTCTGTGCGTACAATGTCGGAAGAAGCCAAATGGCTGAGGGACTGTTTAATAAGTATATTACTGGTTCCCAGGCAGATTCTGCGGGTACGATCGTTGCAGATGATGAAGGCGAAACAATTGAAGAGCGAGCTCAAACAGGAGGCGGTGCAAAACATGTCATTGCCGTCATGGATGAAGAGGGAATTGATGTTCGTCAGTCGAAGCGCAATCAGGTAACCGAAGAGATTCTACAGAACTACGACAAGGTAATTGTTATGGCCGAAAAGGATACAATTCAGAATTGGTTGAGCACAAGCGATAAATTTATTTATTGGAAAGTCGAAGACCCACGTTTTAAAGGGCTAGAAGCTGCTCGCGAAACCCGTAATTTGATAAAAGATAAAATTCTCAATCATTTCAAAAATCAATAAAACTAATTCATGCAAAAACCATCAATCATGGTGATTGTGCCGTAAACTGATCGTATGTATAAAGACCTTGAAGAAAATAGGCTGCTTAACCCTTTTAATAAAGTGGATATTTTAGGCGTGCTTGTAGACGAAAAACCGTCGGCGTGGATATTTGTAAAGTTTCCTTTCCGTAGAAGTAATCGACAAATTACTTCACAAGAAAAAGCAGTTAAATCGATAATTCGTATGCATGAGAAGTTTGGGCTTCATGTTATTCAAGGGGACGATAAAATATTATTACGGCCAACGCGATGGTGGATGATTTTTGCTTCACGAAAAGAAAGACATGTTCCGCTCTACGTCTCAAAAAAAATCGCCACTGCTAAGGCATTAAAAACTGCTGTTGAGCAAAAAGATGACAAACAAATCGGCGCATTACTTGGTTTTCCTCCAACTGCAATAGATGCTTATGTAGACGGAAGTGTTTTGCCATATGATCAAATTCCAAAAAGTACCGAAACAGTCACTGCAGACGAAATGAAATTTTTAGGACACATGCTTTCTAGAAATAATTGGCAAAGTGAAATTTCATATTTACCGCGCTATGCACGTAAGATTAAAGAGATCGCCCCAAATTTTTATGATCTTTATTTAAAACACGAATAATTTCATTGTTACAAATATTACCTTTTGTGGCTTCACGTATTCATCTAAAAATTAATTTTGAACATGCTGGATTGAAGTGGGCGAGAGCCGGGAGGACTGACAGGATGCCAGCCCTCCCGGGGTGCACGTGTCGGCTACAAGTCCTGGCAGCTGGTGGTGAACAACCACTTCCGTGTCTCCACCGACTGGCCGCTCAGGTTGTAGTGGAACTGGTAGGCGTAGGTGAAAGTGCACCAGCCAGTGGCGATCGGGTCACGCCGGCTACCGGAGCGGTAGTTCATGGAGTGTCGACCGCTCACGCGAGTGCCGTGCCTACCGACGCGGTAGGTGTGCGCTTCTGCTGCGGCATCCGGTCCGTCGACGCCATCGGTGTCGACGTACTCCAGGTTCAGCGCTGCGGCGACGTCCTCGACACCCTTGTCGGTGTCGATAGTGGGCAGCGCGATGGCTGCCGAGCCGAAGAGCCCAGTGAGGCCCGTCAGCATCAGGAGGCTGATGGCAGCCCGTCTGAGACGGCCGCCGGAGCGTCCAGAGGCGACGTGGGACATATGTCCGACGCCTCCTTTCTTTGGTTGTGCTCGGGTAAGACCGAGCAAGTAATCCCAACTACCGATCGGCAGCCAGGCAACAAAGGTGCTAGTACAGGCCTTTTTAATCCAACATGTTCAAGTGCTAAAACAGGTCCTTATAAACCCGAAACTTTATAATCTCGAGTAGGCATACACCTAGTTAGCTACTATGATTATATCATTTAGTAGCCAACTAAGAAATTTCATGGACTACGAAGGTACTGCAAAGGGCTGGGCATTTAATGGCATAATTCTAACTTTCGAGCAACTAAACAAAGATTAAAACATGAACCTTGAAACACTGTTTTGTTACTATGGATATATGAAACTACTGCTGACCTCGTCTGGACTTGCGAACCGAACAATTGTAAATGCCTTTAACGAGATGGTGGGCAAGAGCCCGAGTGATACTAAAATCGCCTTTATTCCAACTGCCGCCCACGGCGAAAAGGGCAATAAAGATTGGGTGATAAACCAGATGTTAAACCTGTGGCGACGTGGTTACAATTGGATCGATATTGTTGACCCCTCTGTTGCCGGTATTGATTGGTGTAGCCGGCTGGACGAGGCGGACGTAATTTGTATGAGTGGTGGCAATACGTTTTATCTGCTTGATCAAGCCCGCAAAACCGGCTTTGCTGATTGGCTTCGGCAAAACCTTGAGTCAAAGGTTTACGTTGGCGGCAGTGCTAG
>PJQJ01000026.1:5988-6949 GCA_002861585.1 Candidatus Saccharimonadota bacterium
TCAGCAGTCGGCTGAGCAGTACGCGAAAACCCGGCCAAATAAGGTGTACCTTTTGGATGACGAATCGGCCATCAGCGTGATTAATGGCGAGGTTGAAGTTTTAAGCGAAGGCAACTGGAAAGTTGTAAACTAGAAGTAGGATTCGCACCGATTGTGCAGACACAACCGGTTGTTAATTCACAAGCCCAATGGTGACTCCTGTCACGACCATCCCTCCGGTGAAGCCGCCAGTAGCAGGAGAGGCGCTGCCGGTTGAGTCGCCAAAACAACATTGGTGACACTGTAGGCCGCGATCAGTGAACTGCCGAGGATCAGCACGATGCTGAAGAGTGCAAGCAGGGCCATGAGTTGAATTCATGCTGCCTCCAAAATCGAGCGTCTTTGGAAAGACGCGTGGTCTTCCGAACGAGTTATTTATAATATAAAACCTATAAAAAAGCAATTTATCTAACAGCAATAAAACGGTCAAAAGACTACAGTTATTCATAGATTATTAACTTGCTGGCAAGGGAGAGTAGGGTTAAGATTACTCCATGGAAAACGGCGCCACGCTGCAGCGCAAAATATACTTTTTGAAGGTCTTAAGCGAAGGCCGATCTTTTGATGAAATTTTGTCTGCTATTGATGAGCTCGACGGCGATGATATGTATAGCCGCGAAGAGGGTCGTGATGAGCGACTGTTTTTGCGCTCTTTTGAGCAGAAGAATGACATGTATCGCGGCAGTATTGCTCGGCTGCGGCTTAATGGACTGCCGAGCTTAGGACAGCTCCATGCTCGTGATACACGCCTACTTCAGGTAGCTGAGGACGAAGGATTAGTAGAAACGACGCATTTTATCTTTTTTAAGACGTCGGGAATTTTAGCGATTGAGTACAACCACTATGGCCCTCGGGCGAGTGCGCTGGATTCACACCTTAATGCTAAGGCAAATCTGCTCTTTGGTGAGCCTTCCAATATCTC
>PJQJ01000026.1:7107-8875 GCA_002861585.1 Candidatus Saccharimonadota bacterium
ATCCTGGCAAGGTAGAGCTGGTGCTACGTTATGACGGGCAGTCTAACGGCTCACCTTTAAGCGCTCGTAACCTCATAAGAAAGCTAAGCGATTTGGACGACGGTCCGCGTGCAATCTTTAGTAAGTTTAAAGTTCGCGCCAAGCCATCGAACGAAAACGTGCAGGCGTTCGATCTGCTCGAAACGAAGCTGATGCGCAGTGTACAAGTAACCAGGACGGGTCGGGGGCGAGAAGTTGTATCTGGCGAAATGTTCGGGCAATTGCAAAGGGCATATCAGCAGCAGCGCGAGTCTTTAAGAGCAGTGAGTGAATTTGAGGATGTTACGTAGGATGGCTCAAAAATATATCATCTTCACTGATCTGCTAGCGATGGTAGTTCTGGCAGCAATGCTTAATTATTTTCCGAAGACGTCTGCCTTTGTTGAGGACTTCAATATTGATCAGTATTCACTGGTTATCTCGATGCTCTCTTTTGGTGGGTATGTTGGACTGGTGTATGCACTGCACGGCAACAAACTATCGCGGCTTCGTAGCAGCGCCGTATTTAAGAGCATTCTGCTGATCATGTTCTCCTATAATTTATTTTTGTTGGGAATTATTATGTTTGGCGATAGCATACCCAATGGCGCTGCGTACACCTTTGCTTCCTTCATCGTTATAATGATCCGCTTTGCTTGGTTTTATTATCGCACTATCAAACTCCTGCAATAGATTGCTAAAGATGGGTAAGTTACAGGCGACTCCGATGCGTGGTGGGGTACAATAAGAACCATATGATTATCTACTACACAGATGGCAGTTGTGAGCCCAATCCTGGCGTTGGCGGCTACGCGGTTATAAAAAATATGCAGCCTGTTAAACTTGGCGGTGAACCAAGCGGAGAACTTACTACCAACATTCGCATGGAAGGTTTTGCTATTATCGAAGCCCTTAAAGATGCCCGCGGGCAAGAGTGCCAGATCTTTACCGACAGTGAATTTTGGATTAATGTCATTACTAAGTGGTCGCTTGGTTGGGAAAAGGCCGGCTGGAAGAAAAAGGGCGGGGAGATTAAAAACCTCGATATTGTTAAAGAGGTCTGCCCACTCTTTAGAAGTAGCAAGGCGACCCTTACTTGGGTGCGCGGGCATAATAATGATCCAGGCAATGAGCTAGCAGATCATTGGGCGAATGAAGCTCGTAAACAGCAGTTGTTGCAGCGCTCCTAGTTAAAATGCAATAATAGAACATTGAAATGACTGAACAGCAACCCCACAATCCTGAATCGGCTGATGTTATCCTAATATCTCCAAAAGTAAAAGAACAATTGCTTGGTCAACTTCTTGCCGTTGCCTCACTTGCAGATGTACAAGCTGAAACGTTTGAATCAGAGGGGCGTCGCGTGCGCGTATTCCATCGTTTCTCAAATAAAGACATAGCTCGTGCAAACCTCTTACGTCAGGGGATTAAGGGCGTTGAGGTATCGCTTGATTCCGCTCGAAATATCGCTCATGTACAGGTGTTCTTAGTGGTGGATCTAGAGACGACAGAAGTATCACAGTATACCTTGCATCGCGATAGCTTAGCGGTGCCGGTAACTCGATTTGAATATTCTGTAGACTTTGAAGAGCAGTTTGCTAAAGACCAACTTGAAGCAGTGGTTGCTGAGCTTGAGCAACAGGTTAGTGATCTGACGGTTGTATGTCAGAATGCCTTTGACCAGGCATGTATGAATGGCCTTGAGTTAGAGCTCCCTGAATATGATTATCAAACGGAACTAAAAGATAAG